>JAYVXK010001004.1:0-32365 GCA_043785265.1 Myxococcales bacterium
AGAAATTCTCACGATCGAACGCGAGGCTCGACCCGACGACACACGCTTCGCTCGCGCGATCGAGCTGTCGATGCGCGGCAAACATTTGCGCGAGTTCGACGGGTGGAAAATCTCCGCCAGCAAAGACGTTGGCCCGTTCGTACTGACGACCTATCAAAACCCAGCGCCGGCAAAAGTAATCGACGATCTCTTGGGGCACATGAAGTCCGGAAAGATGAAAGTCTTCAGGCTCGAGCGACCAGACGGCTATGGCTGGGGCGCTCAATGCGCACGACAACAACTCGGATCAGAAACAGGCAACATCGGTTTTGGCCCTGGAATACCGGCTGATCGCTTCGTGTGTAGCGGCGGTGAGTTCGTCGGGATCACCATCTTGACGGACATGGACTACGTGCCGCGCCGTTGCTTCTTCGCGCCACCGCCTGGCAACGCTGCACTCCGCGTCGAGTTCTCCGACGTGCACTTTGGCAAAGCTCTGCACGGTCACCACGGCATCTCGGTGCACGCCGAGCGCGATCTCACTGGCGCTCCAGTTAACCTCTTGTTCCGAGTGGGTCCCAAGATTTTGGGCAAGTACGTGCACCGTGACGGCGACGGGTGGAAAGGCTTCGAAGCAGACACGACTGATCTCGACGGCACCGTCGGCGAACTCGCTGTCGAGGTCTCGACCACCAACGGCGCGAATCGACAATATTGCTTCGAGGCAGACACCCGATGAGCGCGTGGTTGGACCGCATCGATCGGTGGTTTCCCAAAGGTCGCTTTGGCTGGCCCGACCAACTCGTCGGCGCGGGGCTGATGATCGGCTACGTGATCTGGCTGCTCTCGACTGCGCGCGAGCTCGGCTTTCCGCGCGACGAGGGATTCTATTTTCACGCCGCAGGCGACTACTCGCACTGGTTCGAGCTGCTCTTCAAGGAGCCGAAGACCGCCATCCAACAGGGTCAAATCGACGCCATTTGGCAAGAGAACCACGAACACCCTTCGCTGATGAAGAGCCTCTTTGCGCTCTCTTCGCTGAAGTTTTATTCGCAGTGGAAGGTGTTTTCCGATCAGAGCACCGCGTTTCGTTTTCCCGCGATGGTGCTCAGTAGCCTCTCGCTTTGGATCACTTACCTGTTTGGCGCGCGTGCGTACTCACGCAGAGCGGGTCTGGTCGGTGCGATCTCTCTCGCGCTGATGCCGCACGTGTTCTTCCACTCGCATCTGGCGTGCTTCGACGCGCCCATCATGACGATGTGGCTCGCCTGCATCTACGTGTACTGGCGCTCGCGCCAAGAGGGCGGCTGGGGTTGGGCCATCCTCGCTGGGGTCGTCTATGGGCTCACACTCGAGACCAAACACAACGCGTGGATCTTGCCAGCGGTGTTCATTCCGCACGCCATCATCGCAGGGTGGAACGCGACCGGTCGAACCATCAAGCTCGGCGTGCTGCCCATTCCCTCGAGCATTGTTTCGATGGCGATCTTGGGGCCGTTGGTCTTCTACGCGCTTTGGCCGTGGTTATGGAACGACACACTGCCGCGTTTGCAGGAGTACGTGAACTTTCACGTGAATCACGTTTATTACAACATCGAGTACCTGCATAAAAACTACTTCAGTGCGCCGTCTCCGCGGTCGTATGCACCCGTGATGATCGCTGCGACAGTACCGACAGTTACACTGCTTATTTTTGCCGTGGGATTGGGCGAACGGGCGAAATTTGCGGTCTCGCGAATCGTGAACTTGCTGCGCCGAATCAAAGGCAAATCTTTACCCAAAACAAAGCACGATCTTCACGAGACTGATTTGCTGCTCTTTTTGGGTTTGTCGGCGCCCATTGCCGTGTTTGTTTTGCTCACCAAGACGCCCATCTTTGGTGGCACCAAGCATTGGATGACCGCGTATCCGTTGCTCGCCATCTTCGCGGGTCGCGGCTTTCAGGTCGTGAGCGATGCGCTGGCGCGAGCGCTCCCGAGCAAGCTCGATGAATTGCGCAAACGCGGTGCGGTCGTCGCGCTCGCCGCGAGCGTGGTGATTGCGCCTCTTTTCGTGACGATCCATTCGCATCCGTTTGGTCTGTCGGCGTACGTGCCGTTCGCAGGCGGCACGGCAGGTGGGGCCGACCTCGGATTGAATCGTCAGTTTTGGGGCTTCACCACAGAGAGCGTGGGTCCGTGGTTGGCCGCCAACGCGCCACCCAACTCGCGCGTCTTCGTGCACGACACCGCGTGGGATTCATGGTTTCGCATGTCGGAGGAGAAGCGCATTCGACCGGATCTGCGTCCCACGGGATCACCCAGCGACTCTGATTTTGGCCTAGTTCACATAGAATTACACATGAACGAGGTCGACTTCCAATCGTGGGTTGCGTTCGAAACCGACCAACCCGCATATGTGCTCACACACGATGGCGTGCCCATCGTCACTGTCTATAGACGGGGACCGCCGTCTCGCTAACCTTGGTGTCTCTCCCATAATGGCCCGTCATCTCGAAGCCGGCGTTCTCGTCGCCGACAAGTACAAGCTCATCGAACGCCTCGGGGGAGGCGGCATGGGTGACGTGTATCGGGCGGAACACGTCTTGGCGGGCAGACTCGTGGCGCTCAAGATCTTGCGCTCCGATTTTGCCGACAACCAAGATCTGACGCGGCGCTTTTTCATGGAGGCGCAAGCGGTCAACAAGATCCGCCATCCCAACATCGTGGATGTGATCGATGCCGGATTCTCGGCCGAGGGGCCCTATGTCGTCATGGAGTGCCTCGAAGGCACGAGCTTGGCGCATGCGTTGTCGCGGCTTGGACGGCTTGATGTTCCGACCGCGCTCGCTGTGCTGCTGCCAACATTGAGCGCACTCGACGCGGCGCACCGGCAAGGCATCGTGCATCGCGATCTCAAACCGGAGAACATCTACCTCGCCGAGATAAACGGCGAGGCGCGCATCAAACTGCTCGACTTCGGCATCGCAAAAGTGGCTGATTCTCAGGCCGGCGCGTCTCCTCGCACGAGCACGGGGGTCATCTTCGGCACACCCGATTACTTGTCGCCGGAGCAAGCCAATGGCGATGGCGACATCGATGGGCGCAGCGACATCTTTGCGATCGGCACGGTGCTCTTCGAGCTCGTCACCGGCAAGCGCCCGTTCGAAGCGCCGACCGCTGTGGCGACCGCATACAAGATCGTGCACGCGCCTGCGCCCTCGCTCTTGACGATGGGCTTCGAGGTCGATCCGTCATTGCAAGCGAGCCTCGACACCTCACTCGCCAAAGACCGCAGCCATCGTTTTCCTTCTGCTGCCGAGTTTGCAGACGCGCTGGCCCCGCTCACACCGCATGGAGCCGTGCGGCGGCAATCACTCGCGACCTTGCTGCGCGCGGTGCTCGCGCATCAGCCTACGCAAGCTGCACCGAAGCCGTTCCAGGAGGTCGTTGCTCGACCGAGCGCTCCCGCCGAGCGCGAGCGCCAGAAGCTCCCACTGGAGAAGGCTCCGCCCATCGCACCGACGTTGGTCTCGCAAACTTACACGCCGCCGAGCGGTGCGCTCCGTGCGCCGGTGGTGCTTCGCGAGGCCGTGATTTCGCATGGTGGCTCGCTCGACACGCCATCGTCCCGGTCCAACTTCGGGGATCGCCTCATGCCCGATCGCCTCACGCCTGATCGGATCACGCCCACATCTTTGTCGTCACCTGTTGGAGATCGCCTCACTCCCATCGTGTCGACGCGCCCGCGCTCGCGCTCGTGGACGCCACGTCCTTTGCCCACCAGCGCTCGCGGCAGATGTCATGTGCGCGGTTCGTTGCCTCGCGCCGTGTGTCGTTGGATCACGCGCTCCAAAGGCGATCAGCGTCGAGACGACGTGCTCACCATGTTGCCTGGCGAGCTTGCGGAGATGGCGCGCACCGATGCGTTCAACGCGCTCGTTTGGTACGATCTCGAGTTGGTCGACACGCTCGTCGAGGCCGCCACATTGGTCGCGCTCTCGGGCGATCCGCAGAGTTGGCGCTTGCTCGCAAAAGAGAACTTTGATCGCGATTTGGGGCCTATTTTCAGGCCGAGCACGCGATCGGTCGATCCCGCGACCTTGCTCAAACGCATGCCCAGCGTGTGGAGTCGCATCTTCGACTTTGGCGCTGCCACAGTCAGTGAGACGAGCCCGCGCAAGGTGCTCGTGCGCATCGAGGGGTTCGAGGCCGCGAGCCTCTCCATTCGCAACATCATGACAGGCACCTTCGAGGGAATGCTCCAGCCCATACCGAACGCGTTCGTGCGCTTGATCGCAGGCGAGTCCAGTTTTGCGCGGGAGTTCGAGATCGAGTTCTCGTGGTGACGACCGCGGACGGCAACTCGAAGGCTTCGCCGGAGCGCGGTCCACACCAGACCGACAGCCTCAACGAACCTCAAGCAGCGGCAGTGGCGCACGTCTCTGGACCGTTGGTGGTGTTCGCCGGCGCGGGGAGCGGCAAGACGCGGGTCATCACGTATCGCATCGCAAACTTGATCGCCGAGCATCGCGTGGCGCCGTGGCGCATTCTTGCTGTCACGTTCACCAACAAGGCCGCCGGCGAAATGCGTTCGCGTGTGGAGCGCCTCGTCGGTGCCGAGCTCGCGCGAGAGGTCTGGGTCGGTACGTTTCACGCGACGTGCGCCCGCATCTTGCGGCGTTGGGGAACCGCTGTCGGCGTCCCCCAGCAGTTTGTCATCTACGACACGCAAGACCAGCGATCACTCGTCAACCGCATCCTCAAAGAGCTGAACCTCGACGACAAACGTTATCCCGCGCGGGCCATGCTCGGTCGCATCGGCAAGGAGAAACAGGAGCTGCGGGGACCCAACGAAATGGCCGCTTCGTCGTATGACGACGAGATCGCTCAGCGGGTGTTCGCGCGGTACGAGGAGCATTTGCTGGCAGCGGGCGCGGTCGACTTCGACGATCTCATCGTGAAGACCGTCGCGCTCTTGAAGACCGACGGCGTAGACGTGCGCAGTCTGCGGCGCCGATTCGAGCATGTCCTGGTCGACGAGTTTCAAGACACCAACTTCGCGCAATACTCACTTTTGAGGCTGCTCTCGATGGAGAGTCAGAATCTCTTCGTCGTCGGCGACGACGATCAATCGATTTACAGGTGGCGAGGCGCCGACATCCGCAACATCCGTAGCTTCACGCAGGACTTTCCCGGCGCGACGATGGTCAAGCTCGAGCAGAACTATCGGTCCACCGCATCGATCGTCAGTGCCGCGCTAGGCGTCATCGAGCCGTCTGTGGGACGCGTGCCCAAGGCGCTGTGGACCGCCAACGATCAAGGCGAGCCTGTCGAGGTCGTGGCGGTGCGCGACGAGCGCGACGAAGCGACGTTGGCGCTGCGTGTCGTTCGAGAGTCGCGAGAGGCGGGTCATGACCTGCGCGAAATCGCCATATTTTACCGAGTGAACGCCCAGTCGCGCGTGCTCGAAGAGGCGCTCCGCGCTGAGCGCATTCCTTATCAGGTGATCGGCGGCGTGAAGTTCTACGAGCGCGCCGAGGTGAAAGACGCGCTTGCTTACGCTCGCGCGATCATCAATCCCAAGAGCGACGTCGACCTCTTGCGCATCGTGAACGTGCCGGCGCGCGGCATCGGTCACACCACGATCGATCGCATCGTGTCGCACGCCGACACGCATCGCATGTCAGTTTGGGATGCCCTTCATAACGACGCCGCGCTCGCCTCCGTCGCGACCGTCGGAAAAAAACGCGTCGCAGCGTTCGTCCTCGTGATGCAAGGCCTCGCGCGCGAGACAGACCACATGGCGCCGAGCGACGCGCTCGAGCACATTCTTGCGCGTGTTGGTTATGTCGAGGTGCTCAAGCAAGATGACAGCATCGAGGCTGAAAGCCGCCTCGAAAACCTTCGCGAGCTCATCGGCTCTGCGCGCGACTTCGAGCGCACGGCCGAGCAACCAACACTGGCGACTTTTCTCGAGCGCGTCTCTCTGCAAAGCGACACTGACGATTTGGGAGACGCCGGCAAAGTCACTCTGATGACCGTGCACGCGGCGAAGGGACTCGAATACGACACGGTCGTGCTGAGCGGCATGGAGGAAGACATGTTTCCGTACCGCAGTCTTGATCCGAGCCGCGATCACGACATCGAAGAGGAGCGGCGCCTCGCATATGTCGCCGTCACTCGCGCGCGACGCAGACTCGTACTGACGCATGCGCAAGAGCGCCAAGTGTTTGGTAGCTCGCGCTGGGGCAGGCCAAGTCGCTTCATCGCAGACATTCCCGCGGACGTTCGCCGCCACTCGCAGACAGATGGCATGCAAAACGCGCCGGGCCGTTTCATCGATCGCCCGCCCCCGTCGTCGGGATTCGAGCGCGCGCGTGCAGTGGCTCCATGGCGACACCCATCTGGTGGTCCGCCGTCGTCGCGAGCCACGCCGCCTCCGTCGATGCCAGAGCCGGGCGGTCGTTTCGTCGATCGCGAATTCTTCGACGATGAGTCCGCAGGCGAAGTCGCGCCGCGGGTGAAGCGAGGCATGCGCGTGAAGCACGAAGTGTTTGGCGAAGGACGCGTGCTCGCGGTCGAGGAGTCGAGCGATCCCAAAGTCGTCGCGGCGTTTCCTGGTTGGGGAGAGAAACGCGTGCTGCTCAGGTTCTTGCGGATCGCGTGATCGCCTTGTTTTTTGGTGAATCGCGCGATCGCTAGAACGCGAGCGTGTATGACGCCATCGCGCCACTCGCGGTCACACCAAAGCGGAGTTTCTCGAGTTGCTGTTGCGCGCGCCAAGTTTTGGGCGGCAACAAATAAGGGATGAACGCCCCAATGAAACCGGTCGTTCCCGAAAGCACGAGACGCATCGCGCGCTCGGTAGTGGTCCAATGCGGGTCGAGCGCGCCCGTCTCTACGCCAACAATCACAGGAGCGGTCGCGCCCGCGAGCAGCGCGAGTGAGAGCGCCACCGGCCACGTCGGTCGCACGTCTCCTTCGGGGGGGGAGAAGCGAACGAAGTCCATGTCACACTTGGGAAGCGCGAGATACGAACCGCCAACAGTGGCTCCCCATGCAAAGCCCACCGCAGAGGGTCCGAGCAGGCGCACGGCGGGCTCGTCTTGAAACTTGAGAGCGTTATCGAGCCACACTGATCCCACGTCGAGCGCGAGAAGCGGCAAAAAATAGAGCCAATCAGGGTGACTCGCCTTCGCGCAAAGTTCTCGCTCGACCTTGCCATGCGGGGCGATGTCAGTCGCCGCGACATAGTGATAGGCGGGCGGGTCAGAGACAGGCGTGTCCAAAGCGCGGCGAGCATACCGGCTTGGCTTCTCGGATTCCATGTATCCTCTCTCGCCATGGCTCAGCGTGACTTCTGGGACAAGAGCGCCAAAGAGAGCGCGTCTGCGGCGATCAAGAAGGTCGAAGCGCAGACGTCGGCTGAGGTCGTCATCGCTGTGCGGCGAATTTCGGGCAGCTATCGCGCTGCCGATCTCTGGCTCGGATCGGTTTTGGGCATGGTGTCGCTCACGACCATGATCTATTCGCCGCATTCGTTCCGCGCGTCGATGATGCCCCTCGACGTGGCGATCGCTTTCGGTCTCGGCGTGTTGCTCTCGACGCAGATCTCGCCGTTGCGCCGATTGCTCAGCGGACGGCGCGTACGCGAGAACGTGGAGCACGCAGCCAAAGCCGCGTTCTACGATCTTGGAATTGCAAAGACCCACCGTCGGCAAGGCATCCTCGTGTTCGCGTCGATGTTCGAGGCGCGCGTGACTCTCGTCCTCGACGTTGGAGTGACCGCGAGCGCCGAGTTGACGCAGGCAGAGGCCTCACTGTCGAAGTGCATTGCGCGGCATGATTTTGCCGGTTTCATCGCAGCTGTCGAAGTACTTGGTCCCACGCTCGGTGCTGCGCTCCCGCACAAAGAAGACGACGCGAACGAGCTCTCGGACGAAATGCAATGAGGCCCCTGCGCCGGCACTGGCGGTGGTTGCTCTTGCTCGGCATCGCGATCCTCATGGTCGCAGCGACCTCGCTCGCGCGACCCGGTGGCGGAGAGTCTTACTCGGGTGGCGGCTCGTCTGGTGGCGACAGCGGCGGTGGCGGTGGCGACGACGGTTCTGCGGGGCTGATCATCGATCTCCTCATTTTGTGCGTGGAGTATCCCTACATCGGCATTCCGCTGCTCATCATCGTGATCGTGTTCGTCGTCATTCGTGCCATGGCGCGCAGCAAGGCAAACAGTTGGTCGACCAACAATGCGTCCAACATGGTGTTCACGCCTGCGTACAACCGCCCCCCGCCACCACCACGACCCACGCGCGCGGGCGTGACGCGTACGGAGGTCGATCGCATTCGCGCTCAAGACCCCGAGTTCTCGGTCGTTCTGTTCGAGGACTTCGTCTACACGCTCTATGGCGAGCTGCATCGCTTTCGCGCGCACGGCAACATCGGCTCCCTCGGCGCCTACGTGCAACCCAACGCCGGCGCTGCTCTCGACCGCGATCCGTCGCTCGAAGAAGTGCGTGGAGTGGTGGTCGGCGCCATGCGCTACATCTCGCTCAACTCGGGTCAGTACACGACCATCGAGATCGAGTTCGAGGCAAACTACAGCGAGATTCGAGCGCAACGCGAGCAGCGCCTCTACGTGGTCGAGCGCCTGACGCTCGCTCGCTTGGCGACGGCCAAATCCAGGGCTCCGGCGCGATCGCGCACGCTCGACTGCCCGAACTGCGGCGCGCCATTGCAAAACGTGCGCGGTGATCAATGTAGCTTCTGCAAGCAACAGGTCGGCGGCGGGCGCTTTGATTGGAGCGTGACTGCGATCAACCGTGTGCGCACCGAGCAGCGGGGTCCCGCACTCACGAGCAATGTCGAAGAGGTCGGCAACGACTTGCCCACAATCGTTGATCCGAACGCGCAGAACGTCGCCAATATGATCCGGGGCAAAGATCCCACGTACGAATGGAATCAATTCCAAGCGCGCGTCGGGCTTGTTTTTTCGCAGTTGCAGGTCGCGTGGTCGAGCCGCGAATGGCTGCGCGCCCGACCGTTTGTCAGCGACAACTTGTTCCAGTCGCAGATGTATTGGATTGATCTGTACATCCAACAGCGCGCGCGCAACGTGACCGAAAACGCCCGCGTGATGCGCATCGATCTCGCCAATGTGATCAGCGACAAACACTACGACGCGATCACCGTGCGCGTATGGGCGACCGGTCTCGACTACACCATCGCAGACGACGGGCGATTGCTCAGTGGCAGCCGCTCACGCGAACGCGCGTATAGCGAGTATTGGACCCTCATCCGTGGCGCGCGTCCGACGGGGAAACCAACCAAGACCACCCCTGAGTGCCCAAGCTGCGGCGCGCCCCTAAAAATAGCCATGACCGGCAACTGTGAGTACTGCAAGGTGAAGGTCACGACTGGCGAGTTCGACTGGGTGCTCTCGCGCATCGAGCAGGACGAATCATATGGCGGCTGACGTGTTATTCTAGAGACGATGGACACTCGTTGTTTGCTCTTCTTCGCGACGCTCACTGCATGTGGCGCAGATCACTTCGTCGTGAGCGTCGCAGATTCGGGTTCGGTCGACAGCGCAGCGCCGATTGACGCTGGTATGGACGCGAGGCTGGATGCTCCGAGCGCTACGCCGAGGATCGTGTTTGTCACGAGTCAAACGATGACGGGTGACATAGGCGGACTCGCGAAGGCGGACCAAGCGTGTCAGAGCCTCGCCGTAGCGGCAAACCTGCCAGGAACTTATCTCGCGTGGCTGAGTGACGCCGGTCACGCTGCACACAATCGGCTCTTCCCTTCGACGGGCCCCTACGTTTTGACCGACGGTACTCTGGTCGCCGACAACTTCGATGGGCTGGTGTCCGGCTACCTCAAACACCCTATCGACCGCACCGAAACCAAAGCGCTCGCCAACAGCCTGACTCCCATAGTTTGCGCAGGCAAAGGCTCCCTCGTGTGGACGGGAACGAACAACTATGGGTACGCGGCGCCGCCGTTCTGCAAAGATTGGAACGGCAGCGACGCCATCGCCAGCGGAACGGTCGGCGACTATCTGAGCGCCACGGGCACATGGACCAATGCCTGCTCGCAGGCCTGCGCCGCGTCTTTGCCGATTTACTGCATCGGGCAATGAGTCAAACGCGGACCATCTTGAACGCGTGCATCCAGTCGTTTTTGAGCATCCCAGGAATACACCACAACATGCAGAGAGGTTCGATCGCGCGCGCCGCTTCGACCGCGCCCATGTCTTCGGTGTCCCAGCCGAGTTGATCGAGCAACACGCGTGTCTGCTCTTTGGCAGGGCCGTGGTTGCCGCAGATGAACATCGACGGTCGTCCACCCGAAAGTTTTGGATTGATCATCAGCGCGTTGCCGACGCACGAAAACGCTTTGACGAAATGTGCTCCGGGTGCCCCTTTTTGTAGGCGTTCCATGAGCGACTCGTTGGGACCCGTAAAGTACTGAATCACTCCATTGACCGGCGGCGCATCGGCGATGGGATTGGTCGCATCGAGTACGGTCTTGCCGTTGATCGCGCTGCCCATCAATCCGACTGCAGACTCTGCAGCAGTGCCCTTGACCGCAAGGACCACGAACTCGCCGAACTTGGCTGCGTCCGCGAATGATCCCGTGCTCGCTTTGTCGCCCGCGGTCTTTTTCCAATCCTCGAGCTTGCTGACTTCTCGCGAGCCGCGCATCACTTCGTAGCCATGCTTGAGAAAACCGTCGGCCAGAACTTCGCCGACTTTGCCTGAACCAATGACTCCGATTTTTTGCATCGGCGCATGCTGCCAGGATTGCGTGCGCGTGTCAGCCCTCGCGGACGGGCGGCGCGCAGAGTAGAGAGGCGCTCATGCAGGTGCCCCGCCAGGTGTTCCGCGAATACGACATTCGCGGCGTTGCAGACCGAGACCTGTCGGACGAGTTCGCCCGCGCGCTCGCACTTGGCTTGGCCGCAGAGATCGCGCCGAAGACGATGGTCGTGTCGCGCGACTGTCGCCTCTCGAGCGAGCGCTTGTTCGCCGCGTTCACCAAAGGGCTCATTTCTGCCGGTGTGCGAGTGATCGACATCGGCATTGGTCCCACGCCGCAACTGTATTTTGGCGTGCATCACCTCGACGCAGATGGCGGCGTGATGATCACCGGCAGTCACAATCCCGCCGAAGACAATGGCTTCAAGATCATGCGTGGCAAGGCCAGCTTCTTCGGCGCAGACCTGCAGACATTGCGAGCACGGTTGGAGCAGGGCGACCTACCGACGTCGACCACGCGGGGCTCGATCGAGACGCGCGACATCTCGGACGACTACGTGACCGCTCTCACGAAGGACATCGCACGCCCAAGCGAGCCGCTGCCTTTCGTGCTCGACGCAGGCAACGGCTCCGGTGGTCCTCTCGGTCTGCGAGCGCTTCGTGCGGCTGGTTTTTCGCCCGATCCGCTGTTCTGCGAAATGGACGGTCGCTTTCCGAATCATCATCCTGATCCGACGGTCCTCAGAAATCTCGACGCGCTCGTGGCGCGCGTGAGAGAGACGGGCGCGCGCGTCGGTCTGGCCTACGACGGAGACGCCGATCGCCTTGGTGCAGTCGACGAGACCGGTGAAGCGATCTGGGGCGACAAGCTGCTCATTTTATTTTCGCGTGCGCTGCTCGCAAAGAATCCGGGCGCGGCGATCCTTGGCGAGGTCAAGTGTTCGCAAACGCTCTACGACGACATCGCCAAACACGGTGGCAGGCCCATCATGTGGAAGACCGGTCACTCTCTCATCAAGACCAAAATGAAAGAGGAGCACGCGCTCCTCGCGGGCGAGATGAGCGGCCACATGTTCTTCGCGGACCGCTATTTTGGCTACGATGACGCGCTCTATGCGGGCTTGCGGCTGCTCGAGATTCTGGTCAGCGACGATCGTTCGCTGCGTGAAATGCTCTCCGACGTGCCCAAGACTTTCACCACACCCGAGCTGCGCTTCGACTGCCCGGACCCGATCAAGTTCGATGTCGTGCGACGCGTGACCGAGCGCTACAAAGCCAAAGGCAATGACGTCATCACGATCGACGGAGCGCGCGTGAACTTCGCGAGCAAGAGCGGCATCCCTGCGTGGGGCCTCGTGCGTGCATCGAACACGGGGCCCGTGCTCGTCATGCGGGTGGAAGCCGGTACCCAGGCTGAACTCGATTCGATCAAGAGAGACCTCGACGGCGCGGTGCGGGACGCGCGGCAACAGAGCGAAGCTTGAGCGAACCGTGGACCGTCGCGAGTGTGCTCAAGTGGGCCACCGACGATTTTCGCGCGCGGGGAATCGACAGCCCGCGTCTCGACGCAGAAGTGTTGCTCGCGTTTGCGCTCGGCGTCGCCCGCACGCAACTGTTCATCGATTTGCCAAAACCGCTGGAGGCAGCCGAATTGGCGCGTTTTCGTGAGCTCGTCAAACGGCGACGCGGTCGCGAACCTGTCGCGTATCTGCGAGGCATGCGCGAGTTCTTCGGCCGCAACTTTCGGGTCGACGCGCGCGTGTTGATTCCCCGCCCTGACACCGAAGCGCTCGTGGACGTGGCTCTCGCGCGCACCGCACACGTATCGCTCTCGATGCGTGCGCTCGATCTCTGCACGGGATCGGGTTGCGTGGCGATCACTCTCGCGCGAGAGCGAGTCACTTCGAAAGTCACCGCAACAGACACGAGCGAAGACGCGCTTGCTGTCGGGCGCGACAATGCGTTGCGGCTCGGCGCCTACAATGTTGCGTGGGTGCACGCGGACCTCTTCGCTGGGATCGAAGGCAAGTTCGACGTCATCACAGCCAATCCACCCTATGTCGCCACTGCGGAGATTGGGACACTTGCGCCCGACATCGCCCAGCATGAGCCACGCCTCGCACTCGATGGCGGCGCCGATGGGCTCGATGTGCTGCGACGCATCGCACAAGACGCCCCGACTTTCCTCGTCGCAGGGGGCACGCTCGCACTCGAGGTCGGCGCGGGTCAAGCTCCCATGGTGAGTGAACTCCTCCAGGCGCGCGGATTTGCCGACGTCACGCGCACGCGAGATTACGCACGCATCGAACGCGTCGTGCATGGCGTGTGGAACCCGTGAATCGCATCGCGCTCGCCACTCTCATTTGGATCGGCGTTGCCACGCTCGGACACATGCAGCTCTGGCTTTGGCTGCGCTCTTCGTTTCCGCGTTTGGTGAAACACGCGCGACCGATGCGCGTCGTTTTCGTTGGGCTCGTCTTGTTGCCGACGATCGCCCGATTCATCACGAGTCACACGCGCTCTCCGTTCTTTGCAGGGGTGTACGCGTTTGCAATGACCGAGCTGATGATCGTCCTCATCGCAGCGATCCCTCTGGCGATCGTGCGCTTGGCAGCGATCGCTTTGGCCCGACGCGCCAAGCCGACGGTCACAACGGAGCCTGAAACAAGCCTTGCTGCACCGCTGCCTGCGCCGGATGTGCCCGCGCCTTCGTTGGGACGACGGCAACTACTCGAGCGCGCAGGCGGAGCGGTGGTCCTCGGAGCCACGAGCAGCACACTCGCGTGGGGCGCCCTCGTCGGTCGCTACGACTTTTCGGTCGAAGAGGTCGTTGTGCGGATCGTGGGTCTTCCCAAGGTGCTCGACGGCTACACGATCACTCAAGTGTCCGACTTGCACGTCGGCTCCTTCGTGCAGGAAAAAGAGTTGGCGCTTGGGTTGTCGCTCGTCAAAGGGACCAAGCCCGATCTGATTGTCGTGACAGGTGACTTGGTCGACTTCGATCGCGACTACATCCCCACGCTGCTCACTGCTCTGGGCAAACTCGAAGCGCGCGACGGAATCAAAGCCATCCTCGGCAATCATGACTACTACACGGGGGCAGACGCCATCGCGGGAGCCATGCGTGGCGCCGGGTTCGACATGCTCGTCAATGACGGTCGGTTGATCCGCGCGGCAGACGGCGGCGGCTTCGCGCTACTTGGCGTCGACGATCTCTGGGCCGCGCGTTATCAAGCCGCAGGTCCGCAACTGGATCGCGCGCTCAGCTTCGTTCCGCCAGATCGCCCGCGCATCTTGCTCTCTCATCAACCAGCATCGGTGGATCTCTGGCCGGGGCGTGTTGCGCTGCAGCTGAGCGGCCACACGCACGGTGGTCAGGTCAATCCGGGTTTTCGGCCGGCAGATCTGTTGATGCACTACGTCTCCGGCCGTTACGAAGTGGAGGGCACTACTCTCTACGTCAACCGCGGCTTTGGCGTCGTTGGTCCACCTGCACGAGTCGCAGCACCACCCGAAATCACTAAAATCATCCTGATTTCTGCCTGATTCGGGGGCGCTCTGAGAATATCCGTCTCTAGCGTGTATGCTCGACGCGAGCCATGCGCGCTCTCTTGATTTCGTTGTGCCTCGCGCTCTCGGTCTCTCGGATCGCACGGGCCGATGAGGCATCGCTCGACGAAGCGCGGACGCTCGATCAACAGGGCGTGCGCGCCTACAAGGACGGTCGCTACAAGGACGCGATCGTGTACTTCGAGCACGCACTCAAGCTCGGCGGACCGTCGAGTGAGTTGTGGAACGTGGCGAAGTGTCATCTCAAGCTCGACGAGCCGGAGGCCGCACACGAGGCCTTCGACGAATACCTGTCGCGAGAGGATCTCTCGACAGACGATCGCAGCGAAGCGCTGGCTCAACGCGAAGCGCTCGATCGTCGAACCTCTCCGCTCACGGTCACGTCGAACCCAACTGGTGCGCGCGTAGTCGTCGACGGCAAAAGCGAAGGGGCCGCGCCGATCACCATCAACGTGGGTACCGGTTCGCACGAAGTTCGCGTCGAGCAAGACGGTTACGCTCCCTTTGTCAGCACGCCGAGCGCTCGATACGGTCGCGCGATCGTGCTCACCGCAGATCTCACGAAGGGCCCTGATTCTAGCGATTCTGCGACACCGACTCACCGCGGACGAATTTCGATCGAGGCTGGCGTTGGTTTGACGGCGACTCGCTACGACACGGTTGGCGGTTCGCCGATGCCCATGGGATTTTTGCTAGGCACCTATTCGCTGCTCGATTCGGAGCACTGGATCTTGGGGGCAGGTCTCCGCCTCGGAGTGAACGGCGACGCATGGGGAACGACGGCTGGTGTCGCGAATATCGCGCGTTCTCCGTCGTGCAAAGTGCCCGCAGACTACTCATCGGTGTCTGTGTTGGCTCACGCGGTCGGTGTAGCGAGCTACCGAATCACTCCGCGAGTGCGGACGGGTCTCGACGCAGGATTTGGGCTGATTACAAGCAGTGCGAGCGATCTCGGTGGCGACGTCTTCAACCCGCAATGCGGCGCGTCTCCTGGCGTGCAACCCGCCGGACACTTTGCGCTCGAAGCGTCGTATCAAATCCTTCCCTTCTTGCGCGTCGTCGCGCGACCCTTGATCTTGGACGTGCAGCCTGCCTACGACGGCACACGCAACAGCGCGTCGGGCGTGTGGCTTCGTTTTAGTTTCAGTCTCGGCGCCGCGCTCGATTTTTGATCCATGACCATCGCGACTCTTTTCGACTTCAACGGCGTCCTCGTGGATGACGAACACATCCATCTCGCGTCGTTCCGTGAGGTGCTCTCTTCACGAGGCATCGCGCTGACCGATGCAGAATATGCCGAGAAATACCTGGGGTTTGACGACGCAGGCGCGTTCGATGCGATCTTGCGCGACCGCGGTCAGTCGTTCGATGCGGCGGTGGTGAGCGCGCTCGTCGACCAGAAGAAACCCGTCTACATGCGTCGCATCGCGACCGAGCTGCGTGTGTTCGACGGGGCGGCCGATTTGGTGAGGCGGCGGGCCATGCTCGGTCCCGTGGGGATTGTGTCTGGCGCGCTCGCTCCGGAGATCGAGCACTGTCTCGCGATCATGCGCGTGCGAGAGCGAGTCTCTTTCATCGTGAGCGCGGAGGACACGCGTGCCTGCAAGCCTGATCCCGAGGGATACTTGCTGGGCGTTTCGAAACTGCCCCGCGGCGCGACCATTGTCGTGATCGAGGACTCCGTCGCGGGAGTCGTGGCCGCGAAGTCTGCACGGTTGAAGTGCGTGGCCATCACTCACTCGTATCCACGCGCGCAACTCCAGAGTGCGGGCGCAGACATGGTGTTCGACGCGTTGACCGAGCTGACCGACGACGTGCTCGACGGAGATGGGCCATGACGCGCGCCAAACTAGGGTGCGCTGTATTCGCGCTGTCCATCGCTTGGTCGCTCACCACGCACGCCCTGCCAGCAGGTCCGACCGCGTGGCGGGACGCAGGGCACGACGCGATTCGCGGCATCACGGTCGGTCCAATCGAAAATGGTTATCACCCTGATCGGGGATACGGGACTGCTGCGTATCGACGCACACTCACGGAGTGCAACGACTGGGGCGCGACGTGGATCGCGATCACACCTTTTGGTCGCGTCGCCGACTTGAATGGCACTGGAGTCGACCTCACCTTCGAAGCCCCTTTCGCAAAGAACGAGGCCGATATTCGCGCGGCAATTCGTCAGGCGCACGAGCAAGGTCTTCACGTGATGCTCGTGCCGCACCTCTGGGTCGAGTCAGGCGAGTGGCGTGCGCTGATTGATCCAAAATCCGACGACGGCTGGGCGCGCTGGACGCAGAGCTATGGCGAGTTCGCGATGACCTGGGCGCGCGTCGCAGAAGAAGAGCACGTCGAGATCTTCAGCGCGGGCGTCGAGCTTCGCAGTTGGGTCACATCCGGACGCGCAACCAGCTTCGGTGCGCTGCTCGATCAACTCCGCGGCGTCTACCACGGGCCCATCACCTACTCGGCTAACTGGGACGACGTGCAAGACACCATCATTTTGGGCGCGCTCGACGTGATCGGCATCAATGCATTTTATCCGCTCGCCGATCGAGACGGCGCCACTCTCGAAGAGCTCGTTGCCGGAGGTGAGCGTGTCCGTGCTCGAGTCGCAAAGCTCGCAAGCACCTGGAACAAGCCCGTGCTCATGACCGAGATTGGTTACACGACTCGCCCCGACCCGGCGATCAAACCCTGGGAGTGGCCTGATTCGATGAAGCATGTGCGTGTCGACGAGCGCGCACAGGCCATCGCGTATCATGCACTCCTGAGACCGTTGCTCGACGAGCCGAGCGTCATGGGCCTCTTCGTTTGGCGCGTCTACAGCGATCCGGACGACATATCGCAAGAAGCCGAATGGGGATTTTCTCCGCGCGGAAAGCTCGCCGAGTTCGTCGTGCGTGACGCGTTCGCGGCGACATGGGCCTCGGATGGCTCATCGAGGCGGCGCATGGGCTTCGTGCGCTGAGCGGGCCTATTTTCCGGTCGTCAGTTCGGTGATGTCGACGCGACCGTATGCGTAGGTGATGGCGCGGCCATAGAGCGCGCCTTTGGTGTCGAGCGCGCGAAAGCGTGTGTGTCGCGCGTCTCCTGCGAGGGCGACCTCACCGACACCGACGTCCACGTTGAGTGACGCAAGAGGAGCATCACCCGCTTGCTCGTTTCGAAAGACGACGATCATGCATCCGAGCGGTTTGCCTTTGATGAAGTCTGCGCATCCGCTCGCAATGGTGAGCACTTCGTTCGGCACGGGGCGCCAAGTCCAACTGCTCGTGACGTGAAAGGTCGTCGCGCTGGTCATGGCCGAGTTCGGGGCATTCTTCGCGACCGAAAGAAAACGCGCGGCGTCGCTTTTTAGCTGAGGTTCGAGCGCGCGACCCGTGACCTCTTTGAGCTCGACTTTTGCGTCGTTTTTGTCGCCTTTGCAGCACCGAAAACCCATCGTTCCGCTTTTGTGCGTCACGTTGCGACCGAGTGCATTTGCGCATCGCCCGACGAGCTCACCTGCAGGCGCGTTTCCGCCGCGCAACACGCCGAGAGCTTCTCGCGTGCCGCGTCCCCATGGACTGCTCGTCCACTCCCAGACACCGCCATGCATCTCCATGACGCCAAAGCTGCTCTTGCACGCGTTGCGGTCTCCGCTCGGCCGTTTCGCCGCTTCGTCGATCGTCACGCCCGTGCCGCACGCGCTCTCTCGATACGTGTCGCCATATTCGTAGGTCGTGTTCGCGTCGCCTTTGCAAGCACGTTCCCATTCCAGCTCGGAGCAGAGTCGTTTGCCCTTCGCTTGGCAGAGTTGCTCTGCATCGTCTCGCGTGACGTTCGACGTGGGGATGGCTCCGGCTTCGTTTGGATACGGCAACAGGTCGATGAAAAAACCTCGGAGGCTGATGTCGCTGGCCGGCAGTTCTTCTTCGGCGATTCGCGGTATGCGATCGATCTGCGTTCCGGCTTTGAGGATTCCCGGCGGAATCCACGCCATTTGCGGCATCGTCGCCGACCCCGAATCTGCGCTCGCGGCAGGGCTCGCATCCACACTCAGCAGGGCCGAGTCAGCGGACACTTCTGTCTTGCCACAACTGCCGCATGCACCGGTGCACCCGATCGCGGCGACGATGAGCGCCACACGACGCGCGCGCATCCTGGTGTTGACCACGCCGCGTAGCGGACGTGCCGTCATGCGTTCTATTCGCCCTTCTCGCCGGCCCCTTCGCGCAGCCCGAGCTCTTTCATTTTGAGCTGCAGCCCCTTGCGCGAGATTTTGAGCAGTCGCGCCGCGTGCGTGACATTGCCGCCGGTCTGTTGGAGAGCGCGGCCCACGAGCTCTTTCTCGAGCCTGCTCATGGCGCTCTTGACGTGCTCTTTGAGGCCACCTTCTGCGGCGAGCGCGTTGTCGAGATTCGTGTCGCCGATCGCGGGCGGCGACATCGAGATGCTCCCGCCGCGCAACTCAGGAGGCAGGTCTTGCGAGCGCAGCTTCGGCCCGTCGCTGAAGAGCACAGCGCGTTCGACGACATTCTCGAGCTCGCGAATGTTGCCTGGCCATCCGTACGCGGAGAGAATCTCCATCGCGTCTTGCTCGACGCCGCCGACGTGCTTTTTGAGTCGCTCGTTGAACTTGAGCAGAAAGTGGTCCACCAAAACTGGGATGTCGATCGCGCGCTCGCGCAACGCGGGCAAACGAATGGGGACGACATTGAGCCTATAAAATAGGTCCTCGCGGAAGGTGCCCTGCGAGATCAGTTTCTTGAGATCACGATTGGTCGCCGCGACGAGTCGCACATCGACATGAATCGTCTTGATGCCGCCGACGCGCTCGAACTCACTCTCTTGCAACGCGCGCAAGAGCTTCACCTGCATCTCGACAGGGATCTCTCCAATCTCGTCGAGGAAGAGAGTGCCGCCGCTCGCGAGTTCGAACCGACCCGGTTTGCTGCCGACCGCGCCAGTGAATGCGCCGCGCTCGTAGCCAAACAGTTCACTTTCGATCAGCTCTTTGGGGATGGCTGCGCAGTTGACCTTGATGAACGGCTTGTCCTTGCGCGACGAATGATCGTGCAGGGCGCGCGCGACCAGCTCTTTGCCTGTGCCGCTTTCGCCAGTGATGAGCACCGTGGTCGGAGTGTCTGCAACTCGCTCGAGTACCGCGTAGATGTCGGTGATGCCTTGCGACTGACCGATGATGCCGAAGCGCGCACTCGAGGGTGATCCCACTGACGCTTCTGCGCCAGCGAGCTCTTTGGTTTTGAGAGCCTTGGCGACGATGCTGCGAACCTCGTCCTTGTCGAACGGCTTGGTCAGATAGTCAAACGCGCCTGATTTCAGGGCTTCGACGGCGGTATCGACGGTGCCGTGCGCTGTGATCATCACGACGGGCAAGTCGGGGTCTTCACGCAGGGCCTGCTTGAGGAGCATCATGCCGTCGACCTTCGGCATCTTGAGATCGGTGATGACCAAGTCGATGTGGTTGTCGCGTAAACGCTCGAGACCCTGCTCGCCATCTTCGGCGGTGAGCACGTCGTAGCCGTCTCGCGTCAATTGCGCGGAGAGGATTTTGCGCAGGTTCGGCTCGTCATCGACGATGAGGACCTGCTTCTTCTCGGGAAGCATAGGAAGACCGAAGGTTACCAGCGTTTCGCGTTCGTCACTATGGATCCACGCACCTTCGCTACAGCGACAACTCGTAGAGCTTGGCCAAGTCTTCTCGTGTGCACGGTCGCGGGTTGCTCCGATGACACGCGTCTTCGATCGCTTTCTGGCTCAGTTTCTCGATGTCGGCCTTCACGATGCCCTCAGCGCCGAGACCGTTTGGCAAACCCAAACGCGCCCGCAAGTCGCGAAGCACCTGACCGCAGCTCTTCGCCGCAGGATCAAAGATCTTGGCGACGCGATCGAGTTTGTCTCCCACCACCGATTGGTTGTGGTCGACGACCGCCGGCAAACAGAGCGCATTCGCGAGCCCGTGGTGCATGTTTTTCTCGCTCGACAACGGGTGAGCCAGCGAGTGACACGCACCCAGTCCTTTTTGGAATGCGACCGCGCCCATCATCGCGGCTTTCATCATTCCGCCTCGTGCATCGAGGTCATCGCCCTTCGCAGTCGCGCGCGCGAGATGCTTGGCGCAAAGCTCGAGACCCATCAGCGCAATGCCATCTGCCATGGGATGGTCGCCGAGTGACACGAACGCCTCGAGACAATGCGTGAGCGCATCGAAGCCCGTCGCGGCGGTGATTCGCGGCGGCATGGATGTCGTCAGTTCAGGATCGAGGATGGCGACCTTCGCCAACAAGTACGGACTGAAGATGACCGTCTTGCGATGATTGGCTTCGAGAGTGACGACTCCCGATCGTCCAACTTCGCTGCCAGTGCCTGCGGTCGTCGGGATCGTGATGATAGGCGGGACGTCGCTCGTGATGAACTGATCGCCGCCCGTCGCGTCGTCGTAGTCGACGAGCGGCCTCGTGTGCGTGACCTTCAGCGCGATGAGTTTTGCGGCATCGAGAGGAGAGCCTCCTCCCACGGCGACGCAGAAATCAGCCCCCGATTGCTTGTAGGCGACGACTCCTGCCGCGATATTTTCTTCCACCGGGTTGGGATCGACTCCGTCGAACACCGTGAATGCGACATTGGCTTTCTTGAGTGTGTCGGTGACCCGGTCGACAAGACCAGCCTTCCGCACACCCGGATCGCACACCACGAACGCGTGCGTCTTCGTCAAGCGCCGCGCGTGATCGCCGAGCGTCGAGAGAGCGCCTGCACCAAAAACAATGCTCGTAGGAAATGACCACGTCACCGCGTTTGCCATGCGGTAAAGTTACCACTGCTCGACTCTTTTAGATCGATTCGAAGTAACGCTCGAGCTCCCAATCGGTGACCGCGCGCTCGTATTGGCGCACCTCCCAGTCGCGCGTGCGAACGTAGTGGTCCACGAACGCAGGCGTGAGGACATCGCGCGCCTCGGCACACGCAGACAGTCGCTCGGTGGCCTCGCGAAGCGTGCGCGGCAAGGTCAAGACGTTGCTCGCACTCGATGCATCGCCTGTCGATTCAGCGCCTGGTTCGATCCCGAGTTCGATGCCGCGCAGTCCCGCACCGAGCGCAGTCGCGATCGCGATGTACGGGTTCATGTCTGCCGCCGTCTGCCGGTATTCGAGCCGTGTCGACTTCGCGTCTCCAGGGATGACGCGAATCGCGCAGGTGCGATTTTCTGCACCCCATGTTGCCGTGAGCGGCGCCCACACTCCGGGCACATACCGCTTGTACGCGTTGATGGTCGGCGCATAGAGCGCAGTCAACGACGGCATCAGCTCCAATTGTCCGCCGAGATAGTGTCGCGCCACATCACTGAGCTTGTGCGGCTTGTTCGCGTCGAAAAACTTGTTGTCCTTCTTGTCGAGCGTCCAAAGCGATTGATGCAAGTGTCCGCTCGATCCCGGCAAACTCGCGTTGTGCTTTGCCATGAACGTGACGACGAGCCCCATGCGTGAAGCCAGCTGTTTTAGGGCGGTTTTGAAGAGCGCTGCCTTGTCTGCCATGCGCAGGGCGTCGTCGTATCGAATGGCCACCTCATAGACGCCAGGACCCGTCTCCGTGTGCAAGGCTTCGATGTCGAGGTCGAACGCGCGCATGTCGTCCAAGATGGCGTGGCAGAAGTCCGCGTGCTGACCTTCGCGCAACCACGAGTAACCAAACATGCCCGGTGAGAGCGGCGTCAGATTCTTGTAGCCCTTTGCGCGCATCGACTCGGGCGTCTCTTTGAAAACGAAGAACTCGAACTCTGCGGCGAACGTCGGGTGAAATCCGGCGTCGTTGGCGCGCGCGATGACATGCTTGAGGAGCGAGCGCGGACACGCAGGATGAGCAGAACCATCTGCTTGCACGAAGTCGGCTAAAAATGCCGCCGTCTTGGGCTCCCACGGGATCTCGCGAAACGTCGACAGATCGAGCGTGGCGTGTGCGTCGGGATAGCCAGTATGCCAGCCGGTGACTTTTGCGTTGTCGTACAGAACATCAGTGATGTCCCAACCAAAGATGACATCGCAAAATCCAAAGCCCTCTTTGACCACTCCCCAGAACTTCTCGAGCGAGACGTATTTGCCACGCAAGGTGCCGTCGACGTCAAAGCCACCGATTTTGACGTTCTTGATGCCGCGTTCTGCGAAGATTTTTTCGAGTTCGGAAGCGTCCATGGCGACGAGCGTACTTCAGTCCGCAGTCTCGGTCCGCAGTCTCGTTCGAGTTGCCACACCGTGATAGAAACCCATCAGCATGACGTTTGATCCCAACCGAGCGGCGTCGAAAGACTCTGGTATTTTCGGCCTTCCGTACACTCCAGACGAAGCGCGCGTGGTGCTCTTGCCTGTGCCATGGGACGCGACGACTTCGTATGGATCAGGAGCCGCAGACGGTCCGCGCGCGATCATGGATGCGTCCAAGCAAGTCGACTTGTTCGACGCCGAGACCGGCAAACCGTTCGAAGCGGGCATCGCGATGCTCGAAGAGAGCGCAGACATCCGCGCGTGGAACGAAGAGGCGCGCGTGCAAGCCGCCGAGATCATCGAAGCAGGTGGCGACCTGAGTGGAGATGCAGAACTCCAAGGCGCGCTCACCAAAGTCAACGCGATGAGCGAGCGCATCAACGACATCGTCTACCTCGAGACGAAGCGATTGATGGGTCTCTCCAAGATTGTCGGCTTGGTGGGCGGCGACCATTCGACACCTTTTGGCTGCATTCGCGCACATGCAGAGGCATTCGCGGGCATGGGCATCTTGCACATCGACGCGCACGCAGATCTTCGTCACGCGTACGAAGGCTTCGAGCACTCGCACGCCTCGATCATGGAGAACGTCACGCGACGCATCCCTTCGGTCTCCAAAGTCGTGCAAGTTGGCATACGAGACTTTTGCGAAGAAGAACTCGAGCGCATTGCCAATAGCGGCGGGCGCATCCAGACTTTGTTCGACGTGAAGATCGCGCACGCGCGCATGCAAGGGCGCATCACAGACCTGTTCGCCCAAGCGGTCTCAGTGCTGCCGCGCGACGTCTACGTATCGTTTGACATCGACGGCCTCGATCCCGCGTTGTGCCCACACACGGGGACGCCCGTCGCTGGCGGGTTGTCTCTGCACGAAGCGAGCATGCTCATCGGGATGGTCGCGCAGAGTGGTCGTCGCATCGTGGGGTTCGATCTCAACGAAGTTGCGCCGGGCCCCGACGACGACGAATGGGATGGCAACGTCGGAGCGCGTGTATTGTACAAGCTCATCGGTTGGACGCTGATTTCCAGGGCGATCGGCACGGTCCCGACACTGCCCTCGATGATCAGTGGATGATCTCGTGATCGAGATCGTCTAGCTCGAGTGGCCCGCGCGTGAGCGTGGTGCGACGAACGATCTCGAACGCCGTCGGATCGCCAGGAGCGAACGGGCGGAGGTCGTCGAGCGCGCGCCCGATCACATCGCGGTCACCTGTCGCGGCCGCGCCGAGCAGACGCGCACGCAAGAGAGTCGCGGTCACATGGGCGAGATCGGGATCGGGCGAATTTCCGAGAGCGACCGCGAGCGCCAAGCGCGGTGGTTCGTTTGCTTCCAGCGCGGCGCGACGATCGACTAGTCCACGCGGCTCCGGAAAGAAGCGATCGAACAATCCCACGGCGATGAGATGCCGAGAAAGCGGCCGCGGCCACCGTGCATCGAACGTCAGCACGATCGGTCGTGCGCTCGCGAGCGCCGAGAGCGACCATTCCTCGGGCGCACCATAGAGCGCTTGGTCACGAAGGAGGGGCGCGAGCTTTGGCTCTCGGACGATGTCTGTCACCGTCGAGGCGCGGCCGAGCCGCACGAACGCGACGTCGGCGCGCACGTCGCCTTGAGCGCGCGCCGACGCGATGTGCGTCGCGATCTCTTGGTCCGCGACGAGCGCGAGAGCACCAAGCGGCAGGGAGTCCCAGGCGGCGCTCGCGAACGCGCGCTCTGGATTGCCAGTATTTTTAGCCATTCGGTAGGATGTGTCGTCGGCTTGGCGCGCGGGGATCGCGACGAAAATCACACCGGCAAGCCACGCGCTCGCTTTGGCGAACGGCACGCGCGTGTCTCGCACGAACGAGAGTGCCGCGAACATTCCGGTCGCTGTGAGCAGCGCGACTTCCGAGAACGCAACGAGCGCGAGCGGCGACCAACACGTTGGTCCAACTGCGCACCCAATCGCCATGCACGTTGCGCTGACCACCAGGACGGCGATCGAAGAGAGGGCATCTCGCCGGCAGGCGGGGCGCGCGATCAAGAGAGCGAGTCCACCGACAGCGAGCCCCACCGCGACCACGCCGAGCTCGGACGTGATGACCGCGAGTGGAGAACCGTGGGCTCCCCAGCCATCTCCGAACGGGTGCGACAACACATTGGCCTCCGCACTCCGAAGACTGCGCGACGCGATCGACGCGATCAGCGGCAAGAATCCTGCGGCGAACGCGAGCGCGACGCGAAGCTCTGGGCGTTTTGGTGAAACGAGCGGAGCGATCGACGCGAGCGCGCAGAGGCCCACGAGCGGCTCGTACGCGAATGCAGCGCCCAACACCAACGCGACTCGTTCGACCGAGTGATTGCGCAAGACCAACGCGCGCGGCAAAAGCGCGAGCAACAAGGGAAGTGTCGCCCCTCCAATCGCGATCGACTCCACTTGCACTGCGGGCGCAAGCGACACGAGCGCGGTCGCGACGAGCGCTGCAAACGCAGCCAGACCCGAAAGTTTGGTGGCGGCTCGACTCAGCCGCGAGCGCGCGAGATCGTTGTGCACCAAAGCGACGAGCGCCAAACAAAAAGCCGAGGCCATCGAGGCTCGCAAGGCGCGTGTGCCGAGTGGTAGGAGCACGAAGGGTGCCGCAAGCGCCGCATCGAGAGCGCGAAAGCCACCCGTAAAGCCCAAACCGAGCGCCGCAATCGCCGCGCGATCGTGTGACGTGTCGCCGATCGTCAGGAGATGGAATGCAGCAAGCAAAACGGGCAACAGCGCGGCCACGAACGCGAGTGCAATGCCGACGCGCCCCTCGTCCGGACCACGCCGCATCGCTGCAGAGGTGCCGTCTCGTGCGCTCTTCGGATCACCAGTCACTTGCACGCGCGTACATGCTCGAGCCGCAAACGGGCAAATTCCATGCATCGGCCTTTCAGGCTATGTTGCCCGCCGACGTCTGCTTTCCTGGAGAACGAACGTGGCCCGCTTCATCGACGAACTGAAACGCACTCACTACAACAACGCCTTGCGCGCAGGCGACGCAGGCCTCGAGGTCGTCCTCTTTGGCTGGGTGGCGAGCTATCGCGATCATGGCGGTTGCGTGTTCATCGATCTCCGCGACCGCGAAGGCGTCACCCAACTCGTGTTCGATCCCGACCTCAAAGATCACGGCGACGCGCCGAGACTCGCCTACCAGACTGCGCAGTCGCTACGCGGTGAGTGGGTGATTGGCGTGCGCGGTCTCGTGGTCAGTCGCGGCACAAACAAGAATCCGCGGCTCGAAACGGGCGAAATCGAAGTGCGCGTCATCGAGATGACGGTCTTCAACAAGTCAGACACTCCTCCATTCGAGATTTTGGACTCGATCGATACGTCGGAAGAGAAGCGCCTGCAGTATCGCTACCTCGACTTGCGACGCGCGCCGCTCCAGCGCTCGCTGCGTGTGCGTCACCGCATTCATCAGATCGTTCGTCGGTACTTCGACGAGGCGGGCTTTCTCGAGCTCGAGACACCGGTGATGGTGAAGTACACACCAGGCGGCGCGCGAAACTTCTTGGTGCCGAGCCGCATGCACCAGGGGAAATTTTTTGCGCTCGCAGAGAGTCCGCAGCTCTTCAAGCAGCTGTACATGGTGGCGGGTTTCGACCGCTATTTTCAGATCGTCAAATGCTTCCGCGACGAAGACTTGCGCGTCGACCGCCAGCCAGAGTTCACGCAAATCGACGTCGAGATGAGCTTTGTCTCGCAAGACGACGTCTTCCGCACGATGGAGGGGATGGTCTTTGCCGTGTGGAAAGAAGTCCTCGGCATCGATCTCCGCGCCCAGTATCCGAGCGGACAATTTCCAGAGATGCCGTTCGAAGAATCGATGAGCAAGTACGGCAACGACAAACCCGATTTGCGTTTTGGGATGCCACACACCGACGTGACGGACGTGGTCATCGACCACGACGGCGGCGGCATCGCCTTTTGGAAAGAGATCGCCGACAAGTTCACGAGCGGTCGTTATCGCCGCGACCTGCCGACCGAGATCGTCAAAGCGATGCGCGTCCCGGCAGACGTCGCCACCAAGCTGTCGCGCGCAGAACTCGACAAGCTCGAGGACTACGTCAAAGGCATGGGCGCCAAGGGTCTCGCTCGCGCCAAGGTCGACGCGACAGGCAACTGGACGCAATCGCCCCTCTCAAAGACCATTTCAAACGAACTTCGCCTGGCCATCAATGCCAAAACTGGCGCAGTCGATGGTGACCTTCTCTTCTTTCAATTCGGCAAAGAGAGCGTCGTTCAGACTGTCATGGCCAACTTGCGGGTTCATCTTGGCAAGAAACTCGGTTTGATTCCTGACACGGGGCATGGCGGCAAGTTCAACTTCCTGTGGGTCGTCAACCCGCCGCTCTTCGAATACGACGACGATCGCAAGTCGTGGGCAGCGGCTCATCACGCATTCACGAGGCCGCACGACGCGGACGTGGACAAGCTCGAGACCGATCCTGGCAAGGTGTTGTGTCATCGCTACGATCTCGTGCTCAATGGTTTCGAGATCGGCGGCGGGTCGATTCGTCTGCACGATCCTCTCGTGCAAGCGAGAGTGTTTCGTGCGCTCGGCATCACGGACGAAGACGCTCGCGCCAAGTTCGGCTTCTTGCTGGACGCGCTGCGCTTTGGCGCGCCACCGCACGGCGGCATTGCCGTCGGCATGGATCGCCTGGCGATGCTGCTCTCAGGAGCAGAGAGTCTGCGCGACGTGATCCCCTATCCGAAGACGCAAAAAGGCACAGACCTGATGACCGACGCGCCGAGCAAGGCGTCGCCCGAGCAACTGGCCGAGCTCAAGATACGCACCATCGAGACTTGAGATGCGACGCGCTGCCGTTTGGCTCATTCCGATCTGCGCGGCGTGCAACGACGCGGGCTCTTACACATTTGCTGCGCGAGAGTTCGACGATCAGCGCGGCTGCTTGAGCCGAGTGACCGCGCTCGACGTACTCTCGGGGAGCGATCCTGGTCTGCGCTGCGCACCAAGGTGTTTCGTTTCAAACGCCAAAATCGACGCTGCCGTTCAACCAGTCTATGCGTCCACCGAGTGTGGACCCGCGCCTCCCGGATTCGACACGACCGAGTCCGACCCGCGATGCGTGCGTGCAAGAGACGCTGTTTCTAGGGGTAACATTTGCTTGCCGGACGGCGGCCAAACTTCGCCATTGGACGCAAGCGACGGTGCCGCGTCCGACGCGAGCGACGCCGGTCTCGATCAGTAGCCTGTCTTTTCGAGCGAACTTTACTCGTCGCGCTTGAGCAGGCTGCGGAGGACTTCGAGCGGACTGAAGCCAAGGAGTGACTCCAGGTCTTTGTTGCCTGCTGCCGCACCCGCACCATGGCGCACCGCACTGATCATGGGATCTGCGAGTCCGAGCCAGTCGACGCGGCGCACCAGACGGGCCACCTTGGAGGCGGCGTAGCGCGCCCCATCGACCCCCACTGCGACTCCGACTGCCGCGGGCATGGGCGAGACGATGACATCGCGCAAAGCCACTGCACGACTCCACGCGCCCGCGCGGGGATCGACCTGGAGTTCTCTAAAAACATCCAGCTCTGCGAAGCAGCCCATCGCCAGAGGTGCGTAACGATCTTCGATCGCACGCACGAGGTGCCGATAGTCGCGCCGCCAATCGCTCGACAACACACCCATGGCTGGTCGCAAATCTTCTGGGCCGGCGATCACGTCGAAGGTCGGCCCCGTCCGCCTCACGGCCATTGCGGTCCATAACTCGCCGTCTTTGAAGACGCCGAGCGCGAGAGCGTGACCCTCTGGGCAGAGCGCGTCGAGTGCACGGCGCACCACGTTTTCGCCGGGAACGGGAATACCGCGCAGACGTCGTGGCCATGTGTCGATGCGACCCTCACCGATGAGTTCGCGCACGATGGTGACGAGCGAGAGCGATTGCGTCAGCAGGTCGTCGGGGCGACGCGCACGCGCGCCGAAGCGCTCCATGATCTCTTCGAGCGCGCCTATCTCCGCCGACATGGCCCAACTGGCTTCGTGCGATTGCGCAAGATCGGAGAGCGGCGTCGGCCAAGCGCAGGGATCGAGGCGACCACGGCGCGTATGGACGAGCTTGCGCATGCGTTTGCCATCGTGCAGCGCCACCACGCCGCCGCGCGACGGGGTCTCGCTTTCGGCCGTCGGGTGAGGAGCCCAAAGGCCC
The DNA here is from genome assembly GCA_043785265.1 of Myxococcales bacterium. Classification (GTDB taxonomy): domain Bacteria; phylum Myxococcota_A; class Polyangia; order Polyangiales; family Polyangiaceae; genus JANYHY01. The sequence continues at coordinate 28,721 of JAYVXK010001004.1, forward strand.
ACGAAACGCATCCACGCTTCTGAGGTCCAACCCTCGAAGCGAATTTCGCGCGCCAGCATTGCGCAAAACCTATATCAGATGGTCCCACAATGCCCGTGTCTGCCGAGTCCATCTTTCGCGATTACTTTTTGCCCCTCTATCCAGTCGAGGCGTCCGCAGACTTGGCCAGAGCGCGCGCTCTGGACGCAAATCCCGCGCAAAACAAGGCGATCTTTGGTCATCTCACAGACGCGGCGCGTGTCTTCGTGGAGGCGGCACCGGGATTGTTTGGCCGCGATCTCGAGCTCGACTTCTCCGCGGCGAGCGTGCATCGGCTTGGCGCGGCGATCACGCGGGAGCGGCGTGATGCCTGGCTCCACAATGGCGCCGTCGGTTCGCCCGAGAGCGAGTTGTTCAATGTGGTGGTGCACGGCTCGGCGTATGTCGGCGAATGCATCGTGCGCGAAGGCGGACAGTGGAGCGCGCGCAATCCGTTGTGGGAGAGCGTCGTGCACCTCGCCTCGCGACTCGGCGAAGGCGACCTCGCTGTGTTTCATTGGTGGCTCAAGTCACTCGACGACGACGCCTTCGGAAGCGATGGCGCTCCTCGCGCCGGACTCGCCGAGCGGTTTCGCACGCATGTCGAAACTGCAAAGGAGCCAAGCGATCTGCCGATCTTGGTAGACCCCGCGCGCGCTCTGCCGCGCATCAGCAAGAGCGTGCGGTACGATGTATTATACAAATACTTGAAGGCGCATTTGCCGGAGCTTCGTGACCTTGGGCGCGACTTTCCTTCTCCTGAGCGCTTCGCCGCCTACGAGTTCGCGTCACTCGATTTTCTGCTCGTCGGTGCTGGCCGCATGCTCGTCATGTTTGGTCCGGGCGAAGGTGGCTTGCACGTCTTCTGGCTCGGCAAAGAAGGATTCCTCAAGAGCGCGCTGTTCGCATCCGACGCGACGCCCGCGCCTTCGCTCGAAGCAAGCGGAGAGCTGCTCCGCGTGCACGTCCATCTCGACAACGCCGCACGCACGCACGAAGTCATGTGGTGGGGACCCTAGGAGCGTGGCTCCTAGTCTGGACCGGTGTTGGGTTAATGGAGGGTTGCGAGCGGGCCTTCGTGGAGCTCGAGTTGATCGCCTGCGCGGCGGAGTGCGATCACTTCGCCGTCGTCGCAACCGAGGGTGACGTTGGGTTGCGCTGTGGTGGTGATCCATTGCACGCTCGGTAGGGCGCGCGCCAGCAAGTGCGGCAGGTGTCGCGCAACGGCTGGATCTTGCTGCGATTCGAGATCGTCGACCAACACGACCCCTTCGCGTTCTCGCACGGGAGAGTCGTCGCCGTCGTGCGCGCCGAAGAGCATGCGTGTGCCGAGAGCGCCGATCGCCAGCAGATGACGAGCGCCTTTTGGCAGGTCGTCGAACAACATCAACGTGCCACTCGCGTTGGCGAACACGGGCTCGAGCGTGGTCGGATCGGCGCCTTCGTAACGCATCGCGAAAGGCTCGAGTACGATGACGGCTACCTCGTGCAGGGCCACGTCCAACTGCGTAATGCGAGGTGTCTCGGTGCGACTCTCGAGGGCGCGAGCGATGGCGGCATACGCGAGCACTTGTTTGGTCTCACGGGTAAGGTCTGCGCGCGTGGCATCATCGAAAGTCGCGGTCGCCCGCGCGTCGTACTTCGTCACGGATCGCTCGGGCGACGAGAGCATCACGCTCGTTCGAGAGAACCACCGAGCGCCGGAGATGGAGACGAAACCAAAGCCATGCTCTTGCGCGCGTTTGTCGAACAAGGCTTGTTCGCGCCTCCGCATGATGGTCTGCGACTCGCTCTCCGCTTCGAGGACTGCGCTCGGACTCGTGACCACGAGAGGATGCGGCCGATCCCGATCATCGGAGCCGAGGATCCAGTCGGCCACCACGAATGCCGGCGCACTCGGCGCTTCGCTCTCCAATCGCAGGCGCGCGCGCGGCAGCGGCGGAAGAGCATGACCGGGGCGTGTGTGCGCGATCGCAGAGAGCATCGTCGACTTGCCCGTACCATCGGCGCCGAACAACACCACTAGTGGCCGCGGCACACCCCCTTTGGTGGAGAGCGACAACGTGAGGTCTCCGAACGCTCCCAACCCCACCAACCGAATGCGCGACAACAACATCGGGTCCCTACTCTACTTCTGAATCGCGACGCTCGTCGCACCCGGTGGTGTCGACTTCATCACGAACGCGTACAGACCATCGTAGAACTGAGCGACCGGCGTACCTGGAACGTCAGAGCCGACGACCCAATCGATGTGCGTGAGTGTTGGCAATGTGAGGGTCGAAAACGCGTCTGGGTCCGAGCGCGTTTTGCCTGCGCCTGGTCGCCCTGCCCCAATGGGTGCAGACACATTCTTGATGCCGTCGTAACTGCTCGCACTTGGCGCGACCACCGACCCAACCGCAAAAATCGGCACGTCGATCTCGCGGCCGTGTTTCGCCAAAAGCCCATATTTTTGAGCGCGCCAGTCGTTGTCGGTGATGTCGATCGAGAGCGCGGCTTGTGCGTCGATGGCGAGTCGTTGCGGAAAATACCACTCGGCGAAATTGAGCTGTGGACCTTGATACCAAGCGCGCGCGGCGTCATCGATCGACGTGTTTTCGCGTGGCGAGGTCTGATCGAACTCGGTCCAGCCATACGTGGCGTTCGGGTTGGATGGGTGGAGCAGTTTGCCGCCGAGCGCGCTGTCGTACTGAGTGATCGCTCCGCCGTTGCCTTCGCCGCAAGCGATCGCGGCGATCACGAGGCCACATGACTTGTCGTCGAACGCAAAACCAAAGGCCGCGCGATTGGTCAGCTTGGGGACTGGCGACTGTCCGATCAAGACCGAGAGCAGGCCGTCGCGTCCATCGTCAGGTGTGATGGCGGTGGGCGCGAACTGCGCTTGCATCGCGACGTACTCGCTCACGACATAGGCCTTCACACCGAGAAACGGCAATGTGGTGAACACCGACCCGCCGCGGATGTCGGTGTCGACTCCGGGCTGCGGACCAAAGCCCACACCGTTGGTCGGCGCGCCGTTGGCATACGCGTTCTCGTCGAATGCGGGTTTGCCGCTGCCCTCTCCGCCGGATGCGCCGTCGATCAAGGCAAGCCCTGCGATCTCTTTGGTGCCTGCTTTTCCAGCGAAATCCCACGCGGCGTACTCTTCGACGATGGCGCCGCCGAGCGAGTGCCCGAGCAGAATGACACGGCTCGATCGATCTGTTTCGGGGACGAGAGCGATCGCATTGCGAAGGTCACCGATGGTCGTTGCAAGTCCCCACTCGCTTGCCCACGTGGCGCTCGCTCCGCTCAAAAATCCGTCGAACGCCTTGCCCGCGATCGTGGCGCCGTCGAAGTAGTACTGCTTCGCGACCGAGGCATCTTTGTTCACCTCGGCGACATCGAGGCCATGGGTGTCCTCGAGCAAGTTGGAGCGACGATCGATCGCCCACGCCTCGATCGCGTCGGCTGGCGTGCTGCGTCTGACCATCGCGCGCGCGACGCCGTCGAGCGATCCTGCGCCGCCGAGAAATCCCGGCATCATGACGACGATGGCGCGCGCAGGCTTTGGCGGATCAGAGTCGACGCGATAGCGCACGACGCGCAGCTTGTTCTGTTCTGCAGGAGTGCTCGCGCCCGTCTTGG
>JAYVXK010001005.1:0-3731 GCA_043785265.1 Myxococcales bacterium
CGCGGTCGCGGCGAGAGACAGGTCGGTCGGGGTGCCAATACCCAACGTGTATTTGAGTCCCGCCATGTGGCACCCGCGCGCGTCTCCCAGCTTGCACGCGCGCACGTAGTAGGCGAGGGCATCATGCACGTTGCCATCTGTATAAGTGCCGCTCTCGGACATCGCGCCGAGCTTGGCGCAGCTTGGACCGTCATTGTGTTCGCAGGAGTACAGGCACGAACTCGCCACGCCCGCCGAGCATGGCTCGGGAGCGCCGCACGCGACGACGAAAGCGCTCGCGACGACGACGACGACAGCAACTCCCCACGTCGATCGAAGACTCATCGCCCGAAAGTTTGCGCCCTCCGTGACGCGGAGTCCATGAGCAATTGGCTCGTGGTCAAGTTCATCCGTTCGTGCCTGTAAGTCTTGCTCCAATGAAGGATCCTCTCTAACGATCGAACGCGATGCGTCGGGGGCCCTCTGTCGTGACAGGCATGGGAGTGCTCTCGCCCATCGGCGAAGGATGCGACACGTTCTGGTCTGCGCTGAAGGAAGGCGTGCATGGGATCCGTCCGGTCACACGATTTCCGACCACCGTCTACGACGTGCACCTTGCTGCGACGATCCCCGAGCCGCGATTCGCAGAACTCGCGAGCGATGACGCGATCGATCCGTGCGCCGCGATGGGCCTCGTGGCGGCGCGAGAAGCGTGGACTGCAGCCTCTCTCTCCAAGGTCGACCCACGGCGAATCGCGATCGTGCTCGGCACCAGCGCGGGTGGCATCGTATCGCGATCTCGCTACGAGTTTACTTCGCCTGACTTGGCGCGCGAACGACACGAGTGGCTCGACCGAAGCGGATTTCACGTGCAGACCGCATCCATCGCCGAGGCTCTTGGAATCGAGGGCCCGCGGCTGACCGTATCGACTGCATGCGCATCGTCGACTCACGCGCTTGATCACGCTCGCGAGTTGCTGCGCGCGGGTGCGGCAGACGTCGTCCTCGCTGGTGGAGTCGACGCGCTGGTGCAAGAGACTTTCGCGGGGTTCGCTGCCATGGGGGCGATGAGCGCCTCTCCATGCGCCCCCTTCAGCGAGCCCGTCGGAATGACTCTGGGCGAGGGCGCAGGATTTGTTGCAATCGAGGACGCGCACCACGCAGCGCAGCGAGGCGTCGACGCTTTGGCCATCCTCTCGGGCTTCGGATCTTCAGCGGACGCATGGCACTCGACGGCACCCGACCCTACGGGTCGTGGCCTCGCAAGAGCGATCCGCGCCGCACTCGCGGACGCACGACTACAAGCGTCGTCCATTGGCTGGGTCAACGCGCACGGTACGGGTACCGATGCCAACGACGCCGCGGAATGGGAAGCGATCGTGCGCGCGTTCGGCGATTCGTCGACAGCACTTCCAGTCAGTTCGACCAAGAGTTACTTCGGTCACGCGCTCGGTGCGGCCGGAGCTCTCGAGATCATCGCGACGATCCTCGCGCTTCGTGCGCAGGTGGTACTTCCTACGCTTCACTACGTAGGTTCGCGAGGAGGAGGTCCTGTCGATCCCGTGGCCACCAAGGTCGCCCGACCGCACGCCTATCAACATGCGTTGTCGATCAACGCTGCATTCGGCGGGTCAAACGCAGTGGTGGTGGTGTCATCGGTCGACGAGGTCCGCCGCGCGAAAGCGAAAGAAGAGAGTGCGGTCGTCTTTCTGGGCGTGGGTGCGTTGGCAGGACATGGCACCGAAGGACTCGACGCGGTCGTTCATGGCGCCAGGCTGGTGAGTTCTCGGCGAGCACCACCTATGGACCTCGAGCGCGTGGCCCGCGAAGTGGAGCCGCGCGAACTCGACACGCTCTCTCGCCAGATCGTCGTGCAGACGGGTCTCGCACTGACCGACGCCGACCTCCGAATCGAAGGCGATCTCGCGTCACGCGCTGGCTTGTCGCTAGGTGCCTCCCGCTTGTCGTGGGATGGCGCGGACGAATTCTGGGGACGGATAAGGACCCGCGGTTTCGAGCGCGCCTCGGTGCGAGCGTTCTCGCGCATCGTGATGAATGCGCCTGCCGGTGCGGTGTCACGCGCATTCGCGCTCGGCGGTCCATTGTCGGTGCTCACGTGCGGCCCCAACAGCACACTGGTCGCGGTGGACCATGCCGCGCACGTGCTCGTGTCGGATGCAGCCGATGTGATGATCGCCGGATCATCTTTCGAATTGTCGAGCGGGATGCAGGGCGACATCGCCTACGCGGGAGGTGTCGAGCCTGGGGAAGGCGGCGCATGCTTCGTACTCGCGCAGGCGTCATGGGCTGGGGCCCTCGGGCGACTTCCGATCGCATGGCTCTTGGGGAGCGCAGTCGCAGGTCCGCATGGGTTGACGGTCGCCATCCGCATGGCGCTAGAGCAGGCAACACACCCAGTCATCGACGCGGTGTACCTATCCAGTGACGACACCCCAGCCTCACGTGCGACTGAGATCTCCGTGCTCACAGAAAACGGTCTCGGCGACCTTCCCATGTGCAATCCGTGTCGCACACTGGGCTATTCCGAAAGCAATGACGCGCTCGCCCTCGCGACAGCTCTTCTGGATATGCGTGCGAGGCGGATTCGTGCGGCCCTCGTGATCGCATCCGATCCAAGAGGAGGCAGCAGTGCGCTCGTGATCGGCGAAAGTCCGATGGGAAGGTCGACATGACGATGCTACCGATCCTAGCGTTCGCGCTCGTCCCGCACCTCGACGCGACTCGCGTCACGCGTGCGCCGTCGCTCGACGGAGACCTGTCGGATCCTGTCTGGCAGATCGCGCCTGCCGTCAGAGAGTTCACGCAGAAGTTCCCCAACGAGGGAGCGGCCCCGAGTGACCAAACTACGATGCGCGTGGTCTACGACGACGAAGCGATCTATGTCGCGTTCGACTGCGAGCAGACGCACTCGAAAGTCACCGAGCGGCTCACACGGCGTGGGCGGCTCGTCGAATCAGACTGGGTATCGGTCGCGCTCGGTACGCGCGCCGACGGCAAGAGCGCGTTCGAGTTTTTGGTCAACGCCTCGGGTGTGCTCGTCGATACGCTCCGCTACAACGACACCGAGACGAGCGAGGAGTGGGACGAAAACTGGGATGCTCGCACCCACGTGACCGATCATGGCTGGACGGCCGAGCTCAAAATCCCCCTGCATCTACTCAGGTTTGCGACGCGTGCGGAGCAGTCGTGGGACTTTCAAGCGCGCCGATATGTCTCGGAGAAACAAGAGACGGACGAGTGGTCGTTCATCCCTCGTGACGTCGCGGGTGAGGTGTCGCACTACGGCAAGCTCGACAAGCTCCTGGGCCTCACAGCCAAGACCCCGCTCGAACTCCGACCGTTCGTCCTCGGAAAGATCACGCGCAGCGACTCGGCGCCCAACGCGATCCTTGGCGGAACTCGACCAGGCTTTTCGATAGGTGCCGATCTCAAGTGGCACCCTACACACGACCTATCTCTCGACGTCGCGTTCAATCCAGACTTCGCCACGGTCGAAGCCGACACACTGATCCTCAATCTGAGTCCCTACGAAACCTACTATCCCGAGAAGCGACCGTTCTTCTTGGAGGGGACTGATCTTTTCCAGACTCCTGTCGAGCTCGTGTACACGCGGCGCATCGGTCGAGTCGCGCGGCCACCTGCGTTGCGCACCGATCCAGCGTTTGGCGAACAGGCTCTCGATCTGCCCACGACAGCAACCATCCTCGGCGCGAGCAAGTTGACTGGGCGCA
>JAYVXK010001006.1:0-11923 GCA_043785265.1 Myxococcales bacterium
GCACGCGCAAGTCACCGTCACGCTGAAGAAGGCGATTCCGCAGTACACGATGTTCGGAATCGTCTCGACCGACCAGAGCAACACGAAGCACTACTGGCCCGTCCTCGTGACGCCGAACTGACGATCGCTTACCGCAAAAGCGCCGAGGTCACGCTGTAGGGACTGGCGATATTCACCTTCGAGAACAGGTTCGGGAGCACTTGCGTGTCAAGAGTCGCTTGCGAGGTGATCCGGTGGGTCGCCCACGCCGCGGCGTCTGGTATCGCTGCGCTTTCGTTGACGACCCCGATGATGGCGTCGGTGCCGTCGGCGAAGGGAGCAAGCGGCAGGCTGACGACATTGCCTAGCGATGACTGCGTCGGATTCCACGCGTTCCACTGGGGCTTGGCTACCCCTGTCTCTACGTAGGCGCTGTCGCCCGCAAGATAAAGCAGGGCGGTGGGTGCCGTCGCGTAGCTGTTGGCAGACAAGAGCATCTTTGCGTTCCTGCTCAACAGGTCGACCTCTTCGATGCCCGCTCCAGCATAGGCGCCGCCGTCTCCAGGAACGCAACCGTTGTCGACGGCGAGCACCCGATGATTGGGCGCGTCCAAGATCAATGCGAGCGGATTGTCGCCCGCGAGGACAATCGGCAGCCCAACCAGCGTGTCGTTCGTTGGATCGATCTCCACCAAGAGCGAGCCCATCGTGCACGCGTTGTTGGGGAAACCGATGGGGTGAATGCGCTGCAGCGCCACGAAGACGTGTTGCGACACGGGATCGAGAACCCCATCGATCATCTCGACGAGACCATCCGGATCATTCGAGGCTACCAGCTTCGTGAGATCGATCTCCGTTCCTTGACCGACAAAACCAGCGTCGTTTACGTTCGACAGGTCGACCGGGAGGATGCGGTTGGTCGCGTAACGGAGCACGTACGCCTTTTTTCCATTCGCAACGACGACAGCCACTGGGTCAATGTAGCCGCCATCGGGCGACGACTTGATCTGAGTGATCTTGGAATCGTCGGATGGAGTTTGTTGATTGAGCACGTACACGACGCCGCTCCCTCGATTGAGGATGAACGCCCGCCCGCCACTTGCGTAAGCGACCGCATCGTTGGTGCTGAGCGTGATGTGCTTGAGGAGCGTCGGAGTCGCGCCTGGAGTGACGAGAGTCACCTCTGCTTTGCTCGAGAAGTCTGAGCTGACAAACATCCAGAGTGGCGGAGGTGCTGCGTCTGCCGCGTCTGCTGCGTCGAAGCCGACCGAGGTGTCTGCGACCGCGCCGTCTACGCTGGTGTCGCCACTGCCACCCTCGCTGCCCAACGTGAGGTTGCCGGGTTCGATGTCGAAGATGAGGTTGCAGCCCAACCAACCGCCGAGCGACGCGACGACCGTCGATGCGAAGAGAATCCTGCGCGCTCGCATCAGAACGTTCCTCCGATTCGCAACGCGCGTCCATCAAACGCGACACTCGTCTTCGTGCGACTCGAAGGCGCCGTCAGCCAAACCACGAGGCCTCCGACAACCGCGGCAGCGCCCACTCCGATGAGCACTGTCGATATGTTCCCGTCTGTTCTTGCGTTGTCTCGCAGGGCGACGCCGGCTGCCGTGCAGTCGTTGGGCTTCCCGTCGAACCCGCAGTTGCCGTTGGCGTTGCTGTCGCTCTTTTTTCCGAGGCTGGCGATGCCGAAGTACGTGCCCACGCCGATCGCGATGACACCCACACCCAAGATGCCAATGCCTGCGATCGCGCGAGCTGGGCCGCGCTTCTCTTCGATCGTCGTGGTTCCGATCGTCGCCGACTTTGGGGCGTTGACGAGTTCTGGAACCTCGAAGCTCCGTTGGTCGCGCTCGACACCTGTGGTGACCTCTCCGGTCCAGCTCTTTTTGTCTGGGGCAGTGGCCGTAATGACATGCTTGCCACCGTCGACCGCGACTGCCACGCCGTAAGCACCCTGCTCGATCAGCGATCCGTCGCGCCTCACTTCGAGCCCAGGTGTTGGTTTGACGACGCGCAATGTGAGTGTCGACAGTCTGGGCTCCAGCGTGGCAGCTTCGTGAGACGCAAACTCGAAGCGCTCGGTCTCGTTGTTTCGTTGTGCGAGCGTTCGTGCCTCCACGAAGCGCGCCCAAGCGCTGGCGAGTTGATGGTTCTTCTCGTAGCAATCGGCCAAGTTGAGGAGCGTGCCGATTCGGTGTTCGAGGTTGTAGCTGGCGAGAAACTTGGGACACGCCTCGGAGAACTTCCCCTCTGCTGCGAGCTTTCTGCCTTGATTGAACAGTGCCTCGACGGCGGCAGAGTTGTCCTGCGCCTGTGCATACGCGGACGGTAGCGCCCCGAGCGACGCGACGACGAATGCTAGTGCGATGGTGCGTGTACGCATGTGCCCCTGTCGGCGAGTGACGCCTGTTGCCCATAAACCGCGAATTTGGCGGAGACGCAATATCGCCGTGCTTCGTCGCGCGCGTTTCGCTTCGCTCGTCGTTCGGTGCCTGCGCAGGTAGACTGTGGGCGACATGCCCGAGCAAGAGACGACGACCACGTGCGTGCACGCGGAGCGGTGTGGAGGCTGTCCGATGATCGGCCTGCCCTACGCCGATCAGCTCGTGCACAAGCGCGGTCGTGTGGTGTCTGCGCTCGCGCGATATCCCACGCTCGAACTCGTCTATACCGATCCTGTTGCGAGTGCCGATCCTGTCGTCGAATATCGCACGCGCGCCAAGCTCATTGTCAGTCGCGCAGGAGACATCGGCCTGTACGCGCGAGGGGGCGGTCATGAGGTGGTCGACATCCCGAACTGCCGTGTGCTCTCTCCGCTCTTGTCGCGCGTGGCAGTGATTCTGCGTGCGACGGTGCGTCGCGATGAGAAGGAGGGCGGGCCTCTCGCGCCCATGAGCGTCGACGGTCAGGGCACCCTGCGAGCCCTTGATTTGCGGGAGATCCGCGGTGAGCAAGAAGGCGTGCTCGTGACCTTCGTCGCAGAGCGAACGGCGAACGTGGAGCGCATGCGCGATGCGGCGAAAGCTCTGTGCGCTGAGGCGCCGTATGTGCTGGGAGTGGCGCTCAATCTTCATGCAGGCGAGTCGCCACAAGTGTTGGGCGCAGAGACGATCGTGTTGTGTGGTGTGGCCTCTGCGTTCGATCGCGTGGGCGACTCGATGCACCTGGCGACCTATGGTTCGTTCGTACAGGCGCATCGCGGGCAAACAGAACGTGTGCATCGAACCATTGCGCAGGCATTGGGACTCGAGGGGAACGCGCGCAAGTCGGTGCGTGTGTTGGATCTGTATGGCGGGTCGGGAGCGATCGCTTTGTCAATGGCAGCACGCGGCGCACGAGTCGATCTCGTCGAGGCTTTTGCACCAGCAGTCGAGCAAGCAGCAAACGCCGCAGAGACGCAAAAACTAGCCGTGTCCGCTCGCGTGGGAGGTGTGGCGAGCGTGTTGCGAGAGCTCGTCGCCAACCACGAGAAGTTCGATGGCGTGGTGATCAATCCGCCGCGCAGAGGGACCAGTCCCAGTGTGCGTGAGTTGCTCGCCCGGTTGGAGCCAGCATGCATCGCTTATGTGTCGTGCGATCCAGAGACTCTCGCGCGCGACCTCGATCACTTGGCTCGACTGGGCTACCACGCGTCGGCGCTCAGACCTGTCGACATGATTCCGCTCACGGACGAAGTCGAGTCGGTCGCGATTCTTCGCAAAGCTCCGGTGCCACGGCCTGTCGTGTTGTTCGAGGACGACGAAGTCATCGTGGTCGACAAGAGCGCGCACGAGCCCACCGCGCCACAAGGTGAATACAAGACTTCCCTGTTTGCACGTGTACGGACACTCCAGGGGGCTGGGCATGCAGTGCCTCTGCAGCGCCTCGATGTCGGGACGAGTGGCGTGGTGGTGTTCGCGCGCACAGCAGAGATCGCCACACGCTGGGCTGGTGCGATCGACTCTCCAGAGACACGCGCGATTTTTCTCGCGGCTGTTCGGGGTGTCACACCTTCCAAAGGTTCGATCGCGCGCGACATCCGCGACAATGGGAAGGTCCATCCCTCGCGAACCCGGTACCGCCGACTCGCCGTGTGTGCCGGTCACAGTGTGGTGCGAGTCATCCCGGAGCAAACGCGGACACACCAAGTTCGTAGGCACTTTTCGGCCATCGGACATCCGCTTCTCGGAGATGATCGCTACGGCCACGGCCCCACCAATCGCTTCTTCGAAGAGAAGAGCGGACTCGATCGGACGTTTTTGCATTGCGTCCGACTGGAAGTCACTCACCCCAAGACTGGGTTGCGACTGGTGGTCGAAGCGCCGTTGCCTGGGGATCTGCGGATGGTCCTCGAGCGAGTGAGTGGCCACAACACGTTGAAGTTTTTGGACCAGAAGCAGGCACTCGGTCACGGCGGAGTGTCCAGTGTGCCGCCCCCTCCGGACTCGGGACACGTTCGGGGGAGTGTGCTCGAGATCGATCGGGATCCTTCTATTCTTCCAGCGGGGACGTCCTCCAACGAGGAGTAGCGCGCCCCGCCGTACCCGCATCCGTCCCCGTCCCCGTTCCCGTCCCTGCATCCGCTCCCGTTCCCGTCCCTGCATCCGCTCCCGTCCCCGCACCCGCACCCGTCTCAGGTCGCGCGGGCTCGCCATTCGAGTGGCGTCGTGCTGGTCCAGCGGCGGAACGCGCGTGCGAATGCGCGGCCGTCCGAGTAGCCGACCAAGAGCGCCACTTCGGTGACCGAGCGTGCGGAGTCTTCGAGGTACGCGAGCGCGAGCTTGTGGCGCAATCGATCCGCGAGCTTTCCGAACGACGTGTCGTGCTCCGCGATGCGACGGTGCAGCGTGCGCTCGCTCAGGCCGAGCGCGGACGCGACGCGTTTGGCGGTGGGCTCGCCAGTCTCGAGCTCGCGCGCGATCGCGCGACGAACGGGCTCGAGGCCATCGCCTTCCGATTGCTCTACCAGACGCGCTGCTTGCGCTTCGAGCAATGCGAAGAGCGAGGTGTCCGCGCCGACGAGCGGAGTGTCGAGCGCGGCGGTCGAGAGGTCGACCCCGTTGAAGCCGGACGAATACACGATCTCACGCGTCTTGAAGTAGGCGGAGAGTTCCTCGTCGAACGCCGGTGGCGCCGCGTGCGCGAAGTACACACGCGTGGGCGCGACGTCGACGCCGCATGCTTCGCGCACGACCTTGACTTGGTGAGCGAGCGAGAACTCGTTGCCTTGCTTGCCCAGGCATTCGGGCTCGCCTTTGATGCGTTGCTCGAGGCGGCCACGCGTGGCGTCGAATGTGACGTCGAGTTGCGCGTTGATTAATCGACCGAACCGCACGAGCTGAATCACCAACGCGCGCAGAGACGGCGTGTTGCGAACGACGTACTCGATCAGACCGTACGCGCCGCGCGGGAGCTCGAGCGCGGCGTGCAACCCGAAGCGCTCGTCGTTCGCGCGATCGGCGAGTTCGTCACACAGCGTGCGGCACGCCTCGCACGAGATCGTCACCTCGCTCGCAGACGAATCGATGCGCCGCCGTGCGACGAGATCGTCCACGTCAACACCGAGCCTCCGCGCGCGCCCGAGCAGCACGGGTACCATCTGCGACTTCAACGCGACCGCCACACTCCGTTGGTAGCACGCGATCCAGGCTGGATCGTAGGCGTTCGCGATCAGTCGTGCGCCTTCGCGGATTGGCAGCGACGGTCCCTTCGGTTGGCAGCGACGGTCCCTCCGACGGAGGGCACGCTCGTTGCGATGACAGGCGCTGGAGGCAATCGACATGCGAAAGACGATCGTAATCGGAGCTGCGTTGGTGTCGGGGTTCGTGCAAGCGTGCGGGGGCGCGTCGAGCGAGAACGCGTCGTCGTCGAGTGACGCGATCAATTCCTGCCCGTCGGGCGCGACAGTCGAAGGCGTCGACGTCTCCGAGTTCCAAGGCGACATCGACTGGAACGCGGTGAAGTCCTCGGGGCGCGCGTTCGCGTTCGTGCGTGTCGCTGATGGCTTCTACTTCGATCCGAAGTTCGATCAGAACTGGCAGAACACCCAGACCGCTGGCGTGTTGCGCGGCGCGTATCAGTTCTTCCGACCGGGGAGCGACGGCACCGCACAGGCGAACTTCTTGTTGCAGCACGTCGCAGGCGGAGATCTCCCGCCCGTGCTCGACGTCGAGGTCACGGATGGTGAGTCGAGCGGGACGATCATCGCGGGCATCGGTGCGTGGGTCGCGCGCGTCACACAAGCCACTGGCAAAAAACCCATCGTCTACACGGCGCCCGGCTTCTGGGCCGGACTCGGTGCCGCGCCTTCGTTTGGGACCGACCTCTGGGTGGCTCACTGGTTCACTCAGTGTCCGAGTCTTCCTTCGTCGTGGGGCGACTGGCGCTTCTGGCAAACGGTCGACAACGGCAGCGTGCCTGGGATCGGCGGCGCGGTCGATCTCGACGTGTTCAACGGATCGCTCGGCGATCTCCAAGCGTACGGAGGCGTGAGCCCGACCGTCTCGTCGCATCGGTTGTCAGCGGGCGCTGCGGGGCGCAACGCGGACGGCAGACTCGAAGCATTCATCGTCGGCGCGGACGGCGAGCTCTGGCACGATTGGCAGACGAGCCCAGGTGGCGCGTGGGCAGGGTTGGCACCAATGCAGGGCAACATCACCGACACACCAGCGGTCGGCCGCAACGCAGACGGCAGACTGGAAGTGTTCGTGCGCGGAAGCGACGGCGAGCTCTGGCATCAATGGCAGGTCGTACCCAACGGCGGCTGGTCCGGCTTCCATCCGATGCAGGGAAACATGACGGGCTCACCCGCGGTCGCGTCGGACGCAGACGGCAGGCTCGAAGTCTTCGTGCGCGGGAGCGATGGTCAGCTTTGGCACCAATGGCAGTTCGTGCCCAACGGCGGTTGGTCGGGGTTCGTGCCGATGACCGGAAACATGACGGACTCGCCCGCTGTCGTCGCGAACGCAGATGGCAGACTCGAAGTGTTCGTGCATGGCGGCGATGGGCAGCTCTGGCACCAGTGGCAAGTGAAGCCGGGCGGCGCGTGGACAGGCTCGTTCGCGCCGATGACTGGAAACACGACTGACTCGCCCGCCGTCGCGCGCAACTCGGACGGCAGGCTCGAAGCGTTCGTTCGCGGCTCGGACGGTCAGGTCTGGCACCAAGCGCAGGTCGCGCCCAACGGCGGTTGGACGGGCTCGTTCGCGCCGCTCACTGGCAACACTCTCGACTCACCGACTGTCATCGCGAACGCGGACGGAAGGCTCGAGCTGTTCGTGCGTGGGAGCGACGGCCAGATGTGGAGCCAAGCTCAGATCACTCCGAGCGGCGCGTGGACCAAGGCGTTCGCCGCGCTGAAAGGCAACATCACCGACGCGCCCTTCGTCGCGTCGAACGCCGACGGTCGCATCGAGGCGTTCGCTCGCGGAAGTGACTGGGGCCTGTGGCACGGCTGGCAGACTGCGCCCAACACCGGATGGATGACTTTTCAACCAATGGGCGGTCAGCTCGCCCCTTGAGATCAGTCGCAATCAGAGATGAGCGACGGAGGCGGGCCTTCCGTCTCCGTCGCCGCACGCCGTCCCAGTCCCTCACCCGTCTCGGTCCCCGCGCCCGTCTCGGTCCCCGCACCCGCTCGTTCTGGCCAACGTCGCGAACGTCAATGCGCCGCCGCTCGGATGCGGATGTCGGCTCCACTCGGCATGTGCGCGAGGTGACGACGAAACGCCGCCATGATTGACGCGTGGAAAGGTGCTTGCGTGAGGACGTAGAGAAACCAAGGAAGACGCGGGGAGTAGTCGTGGATTGCGACGAGCAGGGTCCTGCCATCGAGCACCTGGCGGAACTCCAGCCGACCGCGCTCACTCCTTCTCGACAGCAGCCCGTCTCCCAGAAAGTACAGTTGGCGATCGGGGGTGCTTCGCTCGCGAACGAGTAAGAGCACGAGCAAAGGAATGGAGAGGAAGAACAGGAAGAACCGGATGTTCTCCTGCGCGTCTACTTCCACACGAACCAGACGTCCCAGTGCCTTGGGCAGCCAGCGGGCGTACTCCGTCGCGGCCCAGAGCGCATTTTGATTCGCAGGCAGTCGCATACGCTGCACCGATTGAACGACCGACGCTTGCCAGCGCTTTGGAGCGTCTGCATTCGCTCGAGGCCGGTCTGCGCGATCGACTGCGAGTGCGTTCTCGATCGCAGTGCGCACCGGTGTCGGCGTGAGTCCTGCCATGTCCGCGAGACGGTGGTCGCGGGCCACCATCTCGTGTCGTAAACTCTCGACGAGCGGCCCCACCAACGCGCGCGGCGCTCCCGTCACGAGGCTGACCCAGAGTCGAGAGAGGGAGGGCGAAAAGAGACGCACCGGCACCATGCGCCGCCGAACGCCGAGGATCTCCGCGCACATCTCCATCAGCTTGCGGTAGCTCATGGCCTCGGGAGCGCCGATGTCGAACGTCTGTCCGTAGCATTCGCGCCGAGCCACTGCGAAATCCAAGAGCTTTACGACGTCGTCGATGGCGATGGGCTGCATTCGCGTTTGCGTCCATCGGGGACACACCATCGCAGGCAGTCTTCGAACGAGCTTGGTGAGGATCTCGAACGAAGAGCCCCCTCCACCGATCACCAGTCCGGCGCGGAGAGTCGTCACGGGCACACCATGGCGCGCGAGCGTGGCCTCGACCTCGAGGCGACTTTGGAGGTGCAAAGACAGGTGCGACGTTTCAGGGACGAGTCCGCCAAGGTAAACGATCTGCTCGACGCCCGCCCGAGCTGCTGCGCGCGCGAAGTTATCAGCGCACAAAAGATCCAAATCCGAAAACGATGCCTGCGTCAGCCGAGCCGATGGCATCATGCTGTGCACCAAGTAGATCGCGTAGCGCGCACCCGCGAGGGCTTCTTCTGCTTCACGCAGGTTCAGAAGATCGCACGGTCTCCACTCAGCCCACGGCGCGCCTGTTGGTCCAGCACCGCGCGCGATGCCGACCACCCGGAAGCGCTCCGAAAGCGGACCTGCAAGCGCCCGCCCCACGAAGCCGCTGGCGCCCGCGATGACGACGAGAGGCTTGTCGTCGGACTCCGGCTTCGGCGGATCGCTCATGATGTCGTCTGCGCTTCACTCATCATGACCCCGCAGGTGTCTGGGGGTCTGGTTGGATGGCAAGCGTGGGTGCGGCGACTTCGAAAATGTGACCAGAGCGCTTGGCCTTCGTCTCGAGGTATGCGCGGTTGTGAAGGCTGGGCGGGATGGCGTGCGCGAGTCTCTCGGAGACGTGCAGACCGTAGCGTTTCAGTTGGGCGACTTTGTCTGGGTTGTTGGTCATGAGGCTGACCGACCTTACGCCGAGAGTCCGCAGCATCGCCACGGCGACACCGTAGTCACGCTCGTCGTCGCGAAAGCCAAGTGCGAGGTTCGCGTCGACCGTGTCGAGACCTTCCTCTTGCAGCTTGTACGCTCGAATCTTGTTCGCGAGGCCGATCCCGCGCCCCTCTTGGCGCAGATACAACAGGGCGCCACACGGCATGGTCGCGATCTGGCGGAGCCCGAGTTCGAGCTGCTTTCGACAATCGCAACGAAGCGATCCCATCACGTCGCCGGTGAGGCACTCGGAGTGGATTCGAGTCGGCACCGACTCCACGCCGAACACGTCGCCGTGCACGATGGCGACCTGTTCGCGATTGTCGCGGTCGCTCGTGAATACGTGGATGCGGAAGTTGCCAAACTCGGTGGGGAGCGCCGCCGCACTTGCCAACTCGACCCGTGGATACGGAGGGAAGGTCCGCGGCGAAGAGTTACCTAGTGAGTCAAGCGTGTTCATGTGCGGCTCCATGGTTCGAGGACGAAGAAGTGTCTTGGCGGCTCGCTCCGCCAAACATTTCGTCGATGGTCTTGCGACGAAAATCGAAAATCGAAGCGAGCTGTCGTTTGACGAAGACGAAGCGAACGAGGTCGCCGAGCGGGCCGAGCGGCACTTCGTATTCGACGCGATCGCGAACCAGGGTCCCGCCAGGCGCGTCAACGAACTCGTGGGTGTGTCGCCACAGGCGATACGGTCCCTCGAGCTGGACATCGATGAAGCGCGCCTCTGGTTCGAAGACCTCGATGAGCGTGCGCCAACGGAGACCTACGCCGAACAGGGCAATTTTGTAGTCGATCAACGCTCCGGGGCGCATCTCGATCGGGACCGGGCTCTTGATCTCGAATCGCAACGACCTGGGTGTCAGGCGTTCGAGATTGGCAGCATCGGCAAAAAAAGCGAACACCTCGGACCTCGGTCGCGGGACGAACTGTTCACGTTCGAGCACATGTTTCATTGGCGGATTCCTCGTTGTGGGTTGCGGCGACGGGCGCAGTGAGAGCGCGATCCCGTCACCAATGTTTTCGGCGTCGCTCATGTGAGCCCTCGCGGGAGTGTCGAAATGGCTTCGTCCATCTCGCTCCATGTCCCGACGCGCCGCACCGCCTCGTCGTGGATCGGCAGTTCGGCTCCACCTGCGCCTCCAACCCAGATGCTCACGCGGCGTGGAAGCTCGCCGAGCATCCAGCGAACTTGCTTCGTCGTCTCTTTGAGGTCGGACGCCTGAGTGACGAGCAGACCGACGGCATCGACCGTCTGACTGCGCGCGGCCTTGACTATCTGCTCCGCGGGTGTGTCCACTCCGAGGAAGATCGGAGTGACCTGACTCGCTGCCAGGTAGACCTCGACCATCGCGAGCCCAAGGCCATGGCGCTCGTTTGGCAATGTGGTGAGCAAGACGCGCGGAGCGCCCGGGCGATCCTCATACACGGACATCAGGACACGAAGCTGCGCGTGAAGACACTCGCTCAGCATGTGCTCGTGTCGCACTTCGAGTTTTCCCTCAGACCAGAGCTCTCCCACTCGAACACAAATGGGGTGGGCGATCTCCACGAGAAATCTCTTGGGTCCGAGCATCAAGGCGGCCTGGCGCAGCCCCGCGCGGAGCGGTGCGAGCTCATCTCGACCAAGCGCGCCGAGGAGCGTGAACATCGTCGGAGTGGTTGTTGGCGCGCGGGCTGGGGCTTGAGAGGCGACCAGCACGAGCTGCGTGAGCTCCTTGTGGGGCTTTCCGACTACCTCTCCCGGTCGGTACCCTTCATCGAGCGCACGCTTGATCAGCTTGAGCGCTTCGACGTCTGCCTCGGAGTAGACGCGACTCCCGCCGCTCGTGCGCTGCGGGCGGGGAAAACCGTAGCGTCGCTCCCACATTCGCAGCGTGTCGAGTTCGATCGACGTGAGTCGGGACGTGACGCGGATGGAGTAGCGCCCCTCGTCGGGCCGGGCGGCTTTTGGGGTCGCCTTTTGGACCGTTTTCGAGGAACGCGTTGCAACCACCCCAACAGCATAGGGTTGGACAAAAGTTAGTCAAGTGGCTCGGCCGGGATTGAACGAGCCAGTATTAGCTGCTTATTGCGGTGCTCGACGGCTACAGTGGTTATACAAATGTTGAACAGTTGGGACTACGTATGCGCAGCTGCGGTGGCCATCATCGCGAGGAGCAGGTCCCCACCGGACAACTACTCGCCGACAGGAAGGCCACCGCAATCAGAGGTACCGTTCGGGAGAAGTAGACAGCCGTACGTGCAAAACTGGTACGCGATCTTGTAGGTGCATCCACCATCCACGCACGCGCTAGGCTGATAGGTCACCAACCAGTAACTTCCTCCGCACCATGACGCATGAGACGGACAGGCCGCGCCGCCGCCGTCGCCAGCGATGCACATCGCGATGGGTGGCGTGCCGGCATCGGGTGGTAGACCCGCATCGAATGGCGAACCGCCTTCGTTGAAACTCGTCGAGCTATCCGGACCGAGAAAGACTGGGTCGCTTCCATCGGTTTGTTGGCCAGCGTCCGCACTTGCGTCGAGGCGCGACGACTCAGTCTGGCCGCAAGCGAGCGCAAATGCGGCTGCGACAGACGCGAGGAGCTTCGTTGCGCGCCA
>JAYVXK010001007.1:0-3727 GCA_043785265.1 Myxococcales bacterium
CTTCCGGTTTGGCAAACCTCTCTACGATACTTTTTTTGGTCCCTATACCGAGAAGCTTTGGGGTCTGCACCCCAGTCGCATCTCGGCAGACTGGGCCGCCGAGCGGATCTCTCTCTTGCACCTGGGCGATGCCGCACTCAGACTCACTGGACTCCGCAGGACTCCCATACGGACCTACGCGCGGAGCTTCCGGTACCCCAGGCTGGGCATGGGTCAGATGTACGAGGTGATGGCCCGCGAGATTCGCGACGCTGGAGGAGAGATACGCACGGGCGTTCGCGTGGCTGGGCTCGACGTCGACCGTGGTCGCGTCACGGCAGTTCGCATCGAGACCGCGACTGGCGCAGAACGCGTCCCCGTGGGCGAAATGCTCTCGACCATTCCGCTGCCGGATTTGGCTCGATTTCTTCGACCTGACTTGCCCTCCTCTTTGGCTGGGGCGGCCCGCAACTTACGCTTTCGCGCTCTGGTCTTTCTCAACGTCATGCTCGGGCGAGAGAACTTCTCTGAGAACACATGGCTCTATGTGGCCTCCAAAGAGCACACCATGTCGCGCATCCAAGAGCCCAAGCGTCGCAGTAAAAGCATGGCTCCAGAGGGTCGCACGTCGATCATGTTGGAGATCCCTTGCGACGTGGGCGATGGAACATGGCTCGCGAGCACAGAGGATCTGCTCGAGCGAGCGCGCCGTGAACTCGGCGCCCTGTCATTTCCGTTGGAGGACGTGCTGGGTGCCTTCGCGGTTCGCGTCGCTCACGGATATCCTGTCTACCACCTGGGCTATGACTCGGACCGCCGCGCGCTGATCGACTTCGTGCGACGCTTCGAGAACGTGCGAACCGCTGGGCGCCAAGGGCTGTTTCGTTATGTCTTCATGGATGCCGCCATGCAGATGGGTAGTCTCGCCGCGGATCAAATGATCGCAGGCACACAAGAACCCTCTCGCTTGGACGCGATCGGCCGGTCGCGCACATTGGTCGAGACCGCGGCGATCACAGCGTAATGGACAGGGCGAGCTTTGCGTGGCGTGTGCTTCTTCCGCTCGCGCTAGGTGCGCTTCTGCTGGCGAGCGCGACGACGTGGCCCGATGACTGGGATGGGATTGGCTTTCTCCAAAGCATCGCCAAGTTCGACATGGATCGCTTCGCGCCGCATCCACCGGGTTATCCGGTCTACGTGGTCCTGCTTCGGCTCGCGGCTTTGGTCACTGACGATCCGATGCGCGCCGCTACGGTCGTCGCGGCACTGAGCGGCGTCGTCGTCTTTGTGTTCGTAAGAGAGTCGTTGATCCCTCTGGAATTTCCGGTCCGTTCGTGCGTCGCTCTTGCTTGCGTCGCGAACCCACTCGCTTGGCGTGCATTCACTGGAGTCGGTAGCGAAGCGCCCGCGTTGGCCCTCACGGTCGTTGCGTGTTGGGCATTGCGATCAGCCCGCGAGCGAGAGACGCGAGCCCTCGCGGTCACGATAGGAGTCTGCTTGGGACTGGGCCTCGGCGTGCGACTCTCTTGGGCTCCTTTGCTGTTGATGCTGATCGTCGCCGTCCCGCGCCGCTCTCGATGGCTGACTCTGGGCAGCCTGTTCGTCTCGACGATGACTTGGCTGGTTCCGCTCTTGGTGGTGGTGGGGCCTGCCCACTTGGTGTCTACCTATCGTGTTCACTTCGCGGGTCATGCGGAGCGCTGGGGCGGCACTGCGATCACGGAGCCTCACTGGCGGACGCGGATTGCGATGCTCGCGCGCGACCTGTTCGTCGACGGGCTGGGCCTTGGTGCCGATCTCCCTGGAGCGCTGATTGTCGTCACGCTCCTGCTCGTACTGACGATGATCGCCCTCAAAAGAGCCGACATCGTGGCTCGTTCGTGCTGGCTCTTGATCGCCCTTCCCTATGCGATCTGGATTTTCGTTGGACAGAATCTGCGCGAGCAACCTCGCCACGCACTGCCGCTCGTGGTCGCCATGGTGATCGCAGTCGGTGTCGTCGCGGCCCAGACCAACATCGGAAGGCTGGGCATCCCGCTGGTCTTGTCGATGCTCGTGCGCACGGGGCTGGATGCCTACGATCGACGCGTGGCTCCCCCAGCCTCGGTGCAACTCGTCGCATGGATGCGAGGACAACCGGACGCCGTCGTGTTCGGGACTTCGAGTGTGCGTTTCTTCGAGGGGACGGACGTGACTGGGCACGCGCTTGGCGCGGAGACACTGGGCGACGTGGAGATCGCCATGGGCCGCATGAATCAGCTCCCCTCGAAGACGTTCGTCACGAGTGAAGTGGAAGGTGTGGAAGGCCCAGTCATCGCGGTCTTCTGTCGGCCGCCAAGGACAGACCGTAAGCGTGCGTGCTTGGAAGTTCGAGCAGTTAAACCTGCACCGTGATGTCAGTGCGTTTTTTCGTAATCAGCACGAACACCCGCATCGCGCGGCGATGTCGTCGCGCCGGTAGTCGCACGAAAAGGCAGACATGTCGACACGCCCGCTCATGACTCGCGTGACGCAGGAGGGATCGCGACGGTGAAGGTCGTTCCCTCGCCAACGCGGCTGGCGACTCGAATCGTGCCCCGGAGCGAAGTGACGATGCCGTGGCAGATCGCAAGACCGAGACCGGTACCCATCCCAGCCGGCTTGGTGGTGAAGAATGGTTGGAACAAGCGGCTGAGGTCCTCTGGCGGTATGCCGTTTCCGGTGTCTTCGATCGACACGCGCACTTCGTCCTCTTCGAACGCGACGCCAATCCGAACCTCTGCACCAAGTGGATCGCATCCTTCGATCGCATGACTCGCGTTGAGCAGGAGGTTGACGAACACCTGGGTCAACCTTCCTTCGCTTGCAAGAATGAGCGGTGTCGGAAGCTCGGTGCGGACGATGCGTGCGCGATCACGCAGTGTGTGTCCCACCATGCTGAGTGCGCGCGAGAGTGGTTCTCGCACGTCGAGTGGACGCCGGACGTCATGGTCGTCACGCGAAAACACCTGAAGATCGTGGACGATCGTGCGCATGCGTTCGACGCCCTCGCTCGCGGTGGCGAGGTGGTCACCGAGCGGATCGAGCAAACTCGCTTCCAAGGTCTCGCCAAGAATTTCTGCGGCCGCAGCGGCGCCGAATCGCTCGCTGACTTGTTGGCGTGCGAGAGCGACTGCGGCACGCACTTGGTCAGTCACGGTCGCGATCG
The DNA here is from genome assembly GCA_043785265.1 of Myxococcales bacterium. GTDB lineage: Bacteria > Myxococcota_A > Polyangia > Polyangiales > Polyangiaceae > JANYHY01. The sequence continues at coordinate 3,167 of JAYVXK010001007.1, forward strand.
CACGAAGACGAAGCGTGACGTACGCAAGTGGGTTGTTGATCTCGTGGGCGACACCTGCCGACAGGATGCCCAGCGAAGCCATCTTGTCGGTGTGCGCGAAGTGAGCCTCGCGCGTTCGCTGCTCGGTGATGTCGCGAGCGATGGCGGCGATGGCTGGGCGACCCTCATAGACGATGTTCACGCCGGCGATCGACGCGACCACCACCTTCCCATCGCGCCGGAGCAATCGCTCTTCGGCGAACGGTACCGTGGGCTCGCCGGCAGCGAGCGCTCGCACACGCGCCAACACCTGCGTCCGATCGTCTGGATGAACCAAGTCGAGGACGTGCGTACCCACCAGGCTGGAGGGCCCGTCGTGCCCGAGCATCGTCGCGACTGCGCTGTTGGCGTACACGGTCACGCCACCGACGTGCACGACGATCCCGTCTGGCGTGCCTTCGATGAGCGCGCGAAAGCTCTCCTCCGATCGCGCGAGGCGTTCGCGTGCGACGAGCCGCTCGGTCGCGTCGCGCGCGATGCCCACGAGCATTCCTTCACCGACACGCTTCGCGCTGACTTCGA
>JAYVXK010001008.1:0-3724 GCA_043785265.1 Myxococcales bacterium
CTGAGCGGGGGTGCTCGAGCACGCCGCGATGACTCCGCCAAAAAGGAGTGCCGAATAAGCTGAATAAGTCATGCGCATGTGGATGATCCTGGACGCTGAAGGGGGTGCCAGCAAGGGCTATCGTGGAATTACTTGGTGGGAGCGGCGGCAGTTTGGTCGATGACCTTTTTCACGTCCTCGGCCACATGCTCCTCATCGCCAGCATTGTACCCCTCGCGAACTGCCACCACGTGACCCCCCCGATCGATGAGGACCGACAGCGGCGCACTCTTGCGAGGATTGTAGACGCTCGCGATGCGTGAGTCCTCGTCGAGGAGCACGGGAAAGTTCATTTGATTACGTTTGGCAAAACTCGGCACATCTGCGATCGACTCTGGACCATCCATCGACACGGCGAGGACGACGAAGTCTTTCGACCTGTATTGGTCCTGCAGTTTCTCGAGGTGAGGCATCTCGGCCAAGCAGGGTTGGCACCAGGTCGCCCAAAAATCGATCAGGATGATTTTCTTGCCGAGCATGTCGCTCAGTCGAAATGTATTTCCGTCGATGTCGCGCGTGGTGAAGTCCGTAGCCATGGCACCGCCCTTGGCTTCGCCGGTGTTGTCGCCACCGACGTTCGAGTCACGACTGTCCCCGCAGGCGAGCGGCAAAATGGCCATCACTGCAGAGAGCAGGCTCGCCCCAATCCTTGATCGCATCGTCATCCTGGTCCTTCGGTTCGCCGTGTCCACACGCCGACGTCTTGAGGGTAGGCGCACCCGTGTCTGCGTCAAGGACGCGATTGAGTGGCACCCTCGCGTACACCGCGCTTGAAGATCTCCACTGGGGTTGCGCGCTTGCGACGCCATGAGCGGATCAGCGCACGGAGCCGTGCTAGAAACATTGTATCGTCGCGCGCGCGTCGTTTTGGTGTAGCTTTTGCGCGCCCAGCGGTCGTAGGGCTTCGAGTTCGTAGGGAGAGCTTTCAATGAATGCTTTGGTTCGTTCGCTGTCGCAGATCGTCATCGTCTCGTCGCTCCTCGCGGGCACATTCGCCGCGTGCTCGGGGACGCCCGTCCCTCCGCCTGCTGGTCCGACGTGCGACGAATCGAAGTGCCTGCCCGGCAACAAGTGCATTACTGGCTACGACAGCGCGGATGCTCAACTCGCCGCCGACCCCAAAAAGCAGACTCTCAAGTGCCGCTTGATTTGCGATCCGCCCGATCCGACGAAGGCCTCTGCTCAAGACCTCTGCCCCTCCAACTACCACTGCGTCGCGAGCGGCGTGGTCAAGAAGGATGCGTCGACCGCAAGCTACTGCGTCGCCGATCGCCCCAACATCACTTTTCCGAAAGCCGTACCAGGCAAGGGTCAATGGGGCGCGCCGTGCAACCCACAACAAGGCCTCGACACCAACCCTTCGTGCGACACCGACGACAGCTTCTGGTGCTACGGAAACTCGCCCGACGACGGCGACGCGTTTTGCACGCAGTTCCAATGCGCTGACGACCTCGACTGCAGGGGGGGCTACTTCTGCGCCACCGTGAACCAGAACCCGAGCACGACGACCGCCAAGCGTAGCTTCGGATCGACGGTCAATGTTTGCTTGCCGCGCGCGTGGAACTTCGCGCCCAACACGCGCTGCGCGCCATGCAAGACGGACATCGATTGCCCTCTCAATCTCGGTCGCCCGCAACACTGTGTGGGCGCCGATGGTGCAGGCGGTGCGGAGAAAATCTGCGCAGTAGATTGCCTCGCCGACAAGAACTGCAACCTGGACGCCAAGTGCGCGACCTCCGCCGAGGGTCCTCAGGTGTGCGTGCCGCGCGCGTCGACTTGCAAAGGCGATGGCGGGTTTTGCTCGCCGTGCAGCAGCGACAAAGACTGCACCGGAGGCTTCTGCACGACGGCTGACTACTCGACCGAGCGCTTCTGCACACTCAAGTCGACGACGCCGTGCACGATCGTCAACAACCAACTCCAGGCGACGTGCCCACCCAAGCTTCCAACAGGCAATGGAGTGTCTTGCTACACGAGTCCTCAATCAGGGCAGTTGAAAGACCAGTGCATCGGGCTGACGAGTCTTGGCGGCACGCCCGTCGTTGGGTGCTGGACTCCAATTCGCAAGTAGGGTGCCGGTGAGGACTGCGATGACTGGGGGCGCTAAACTTAGCCGCCCTTCAGCTTGTCCTTGAAGCGTTGCTCGTCTGCTTCGAGGCGAACCTTCCTACTGGCGGCATCGAACTCTACGCCGGATGTGGCGTGCTCTTTCGGTCGCCGCTACCACACGGTTTGCTCACTTGAAACCGTACTTCGCCCGGAGGTAGGTCTCGACGAACGTCGTCGCAGTTGTGGAAGGCGCCTTCACCACGATCGCCTCGGCGATGTCGCCGTAAGCGTACGAAGTGCCTACACCAGCAAGGTAGATCCCTCGCGGGACAGGAGTGACCGTGCCAGCGTCGGCCGTCGTGACGACCTTGCCATCAATGCGGAGTTCGAGGGTTCCCGCATTTTCGTGGGCGCCAAAGATGTGCACCTCGCCAAACGGGATGCGAGGACCAATCGCCGGATAAAGGCCATGCCGCGCACGGACGATGAACCCGCCGTCCGCCTCGACGCCGAGAAGGCCGCTCAGTGCGTTACCGCTGGGAGCACCAGTGACCGCCAGGTAACATGGGCCGATGCAACCGGTGACTCGAGCGACGACTTCGACCAAGAAATCGAGTGAACCATAATCGACGCCAGTTGCCGTCTGGTTGTTGAGAGAGCCCGTCGAGAATGTGACGACATCGTGCCCGTTGAGGGCGAGCGTATTGCGCTTGATGTCTGTGTTCGACCCAGTGTCGTTGAACACAGATAGATCGTTTTGAGACGGAGACTGGTCGGCCCAACCCGTCACCACACCCGCCTCCAAGGTCAGGCCGATGTCGCCGTTGTACCATGCAACAAGCCCAGGCACCTTCGACGGTAGGAAGTCATTGGCATCCACGGCGAGTGCACTGTCCGTCACGACCGACGTATCGGAAACGTTCCCATCCAACCCAGCATCTGGCTGATCTCCGCACACGCACGGCCCAAACGTGCCGTCGGCCGCACAAGTTTGACCCCCAGCGCAACCGCCTGAACCAACACAGGCGACAGCCGACCCAGTAAGGCACCGCGCTCCCGATCCTGGGTCGCTCACACACGCATAACTCAGCGCGACAACCGACCCCGCAAGCGCAAGCGCAACATACAGCACAGCACGACTTGTCATGCTGACACGCTACCACCGAGGCAATGTGGAAACCAACACGCGCCCTTCCCACCCAGCATCGAAGACTCGTCCTAGTGTTCGGTGCAGGTTGGAGGATGGGAAGACGACCGCCTTCGATCGGAACCGATAGAATACCCTCGCTTCCCAACCACCCAAAATGACAACGCCTAGAGATCTTCCTCTTCCCACCCCGCCAACCCGCAACAAAAACCCAGACCGGTGGCGGAGCGTGCGCCGCCCTTGATCGGGACCGATGGAACACCCACACTCCCCACCCACCCAAAATCGCCACGCCCCCGCCACCGCCCAGCTCCATCGGGCACGAGCAAGGGTGGTGCTCGTCCGCCACCGAGCGCCAACGCCAGTCGCAGGTGCCCCCTTTACCCCCACAGAGTGGCCAAAAAAAAAGTGGAGCAGAGGGGGATCGAACCCCTGACCTCCGCATTGCGAACGCGGCGCTCTCCCAACTGAGCTACTGCCCCGATGTCT
>JAYVXK010001009.1:0-3722 GCA_043785265.1 Myxococcales bacterium
GTCGACGTGATAGACTGATGTCATGAGGGCGATCCATTTCCTCGGGCTGATGTCGCTCGGGTGCACTCAGGACTTCAATCAGTTCACTCCAGCGAGTGCCCCGCCTGACGGCGGCAAAGACGCGGCGTTCGACGCTGCTCCGGACGCAACGGTGGATGCGACTGCAGACGCGGCGCCCTGCAACATCAGCAATTCGTGTGCGAACGCGGCGACCACCTGTGCAGGTGCGTGTACCAACGCCGTCACGACGTGCGTCTCGGATTGTAGCGGCGACAAGCAATGCATTAAGCAATGCCACACCGACGAAGCCGCGTGCCGCAACGCCTGCCTCCAAAAGTGCGTCACCTGCGCGAGCGGCAGCTGCGACCCGACCAGCAAGTGCCAGCAGCTCGTCGGCCTCTGATCGAGTCCGTCTAGGTGATAAGCTGTCTGCATGCGGGCGCTCGTCTTGTTGGTCATCGGCGCAGCGATTGGCTGCACGCAGGACTTCGGCCAATTTACGCCCGTCGGCGACGCATCGGCGAAGGACTCGGCGTCTGATTCAGGGTCCGACGCCGGTCCATGCAGCAAGATCAGCGATCCTTGCACGGCCGCCGCAACGAGTTGTGCGGCTTCGTGTGGCACCAAGAGCACGACGTGCGTGGCTACCTGTGGGGGCAACCCACCGTGCGTCAAGCAGTGTCAAACCGACGAGTCCACCTGTCGAACCAAATGCATGCAGTCGTGCATCACGTGCGCAACCGGCGGATGCGATCCCACGAGCGCCTGCAAATCGCTCGCTGGGCTGTAGCCATCAAAGCGAACCGCCACCTACGGGCAGCACCTCGCGCGTGAGATTGCGCACGCCCGCGGCCTCGATCACCACGTCGTCTTCGATGCGAATCCCCCCAAACGTGCGGAGCTCGGCGACCAGCTTCCAGTCGATCTCCGTGCCGTGAGCGCTGGTGCTCAACGGCTCGAGGAGCGCATCGATGAAGTAGAGACCCGGCTCGATGGTGAAGACCTGCCCGATCTCGATCGCTGTGGTGTTGCGCAAAAAAGGATTGCGCGGTTGAGGTTTGGTGACTGCGCAGCCCACGTCGTGACATTGAAGCCCAAGCGAATGTCCCAATCCGTGAGGATAGAAAGCACGACTGATGCCGTCTTGATCGATCGAATCAACACTCGCGCGTACCAGGCCGACGTCTCGCAAAATTACAGACATTTCACGGTGTGATCGCTCATGAAGCGCCTCATAGGGCGCACCATTTTCAATGGCCAAAACGAGCCCCTTCTGCATGGCTTCGACGCGTTCAATCAAACCAAGAAAAGTTCGTGATGAGTCGTCTTTGACTTTGACCCACGTGCGCGTGATGTCGGAGGCATAGCCAAGGCAGGTGGCTCCGGCGTCGAGCAACAGCGAGGCCGCTCCGCTCTTGGTTTTTTGGTAGCCCACATGATGAAGCGTCGCCGCGTGCTCGCCGAGGGCGACGATGTTCTTGTAGGGGGTCTCTGGATCGTCTTGCGAGGTCGCTCGCAAATACAAGAGGTGCAGTTCGAGTTCGGACGCATCACCTGACTCGAAGGCTCCGCGCACGACGTCGTGTCCGAGTGCAGCCCGACGGTTGGCCTCCGCGAGACAGAGGACCTCGTAAGGAGTCTTTCGCACGCGCAGCTGGTCGAGGCGCGTAAGCAATGCGTGCGCATTGCATGCATCACGTGAAAGGCCCCAATTTTCAGCACGCACGACGTTCTCGCCGACGAACGCGACGCGTCCTTTTGGCATCCGTGCGCGCATGGTCTCGTGCGACGAGCAGACTTCTGTCGCAAAAAAACTCCAGAAGTGGTCGGACTCGGCCCGCACGGGCGCTTCCCAAAAATTGGTTTGCTCGAGCCGTAGCAGAGTGGGCATCTCACCCGCGACAACGAGCAGCGCGCACTCGGGCTCGGGCCACGCGAGCCAATGCATGAAGTGAGGCGTGGGGCGCAGCGGCCAATCTTGATCGTCAAACTCGGTGCGCCGCTTCTGTGATCCGGAGTGGATGACTATCGCGTCGAGTTTGCTCTCTTCGAGAATGCGGTCGTACCACCCGCGAAGTGAGGTCACGTGCTCGGCATAGGTGCGCGTGAGCGATGCAGCGTCGAGGTCTGTTTGGGTCATCTCGGGATGAAGTGTAGCTCGATGTCTGCGGAGCCGGACTCGGTCACTCCATTGACCTCGCGCCGATTCATTTTTTGCAAAATGCACGTCCCCGCAGCGGGGGGATACGCGCCGTTGAGACCCGCGAGCGTCACGTGACCTGTGGCATCGATGTCGACGTGAAGCGTGGCCTTGCTGTCCGCCGGTTTGGCCCCGGCCGCGAGAGCGGTTTGAAAACACGCGGTTGGGTCGGAGGCGAGGATGGACCCGTGTACATTGCCTGGTGCGACGTGCTGCGCGTCGATCACGCGAATCGCGACGCGCGCGTTGCTCGGATCAAATGGACCCGCGTCTGCGCCGACGAGAACAGACGCGTCGACCGTTCCGCCGGCCGAGTTCGGCGGCGCTTTCACCACGACGGCGGGCTTGTGAGTTGGCGCGGCGGAAAGCGATGCGAGCGGAGCGACTGTATCGATCACGAGAGGAGTGATGGAGGGCATCGCAACCACGCCGCTATCGGCAGCGTCGATCGGTGCGTTTGCAGAAGCGACCGACCGCAATGCGAAGTACCCGCCGCCCCCTGCAAGCCCAAGCCCGACCAACACCACGAGTGCAGCAACTAGCCCGCCTCCGCGCGGCACGCCGGCAGCACGGTCGTCGATCGCGGCTTCGGTGCCGAGAGGTGGGGTGATTCGGCTGGTGGACGGAGTCATCGCTTGCGCTTGCACGCGCAGGGTCGGAGCGTGCTCGAGCGCGCCCGAAGTGGGGGGCGGTCGATGGCTGATGATCGGTGCGCTCATCACCGCTCCGTCGACGGCCGCTCTGAGGTCGGTGCGCATCTCGCGTGCCGTTTGATAGCGATCGTCGCGTTTTTTTTGCATCGCCTTGATGCAGATCGCTTCGAGCTTTCGGTCGACGTGCTCGTAGATTTCGTGCGGCCGCGGTGGCTCCTCGGTCACGTGCTTGAGGACGATCCCGAGCGCGCTCTCCGCCTCGAACGGCAAGCGACCCGTGAGGAGGTGATAGAGAATCACCCCCATCGAATAGAGATCGCAGCGCGAATCGAGTGACTCACCCCGCCCCTGTTCGGGTGACATGTACTCGGGCGTGCCGACGACGAGTCCCTTCGTCGACAACTTGGCGCCAGTGTCTTTCGAGCTACGAGAGTCAATCTTCGCGATGCCGAAGTCGCAGACCTTCACGATGTCTCGGGGCGCACCTTCGTCGTCCTTGCCCTCAAGCAGCATGATGTTTTCGGGCTTCAAATCGCGGTGGATCACACCCATGTCGTGCGCGACCGCGATCGCGGCGAGCGCTTGCATCATCACGTCGACGATGCGCTCGTTTCGAATCGGCCAGCCATGCTTGATGATCTGGAAGAGGTCTTTGCCGTCGACATACTCCATGGCGATGTAGAGCACGCCCGCGTCTTCGCCAAAGTCGAGAACGCGCATCGAGTTTGGGTGATCAAGACGCGATGCTGCCTTCGCCTCGCGTTTGAAGCGCGCGACGAAGAGTTCGTCGTCGGCCATGTCGTGATGCATGACCTTGATTGCGACGGTCTTCTCGAGCGCAACCTGTCTCGCTTTGTAGACGACGCCCA
>JAYVXK010001010.1:0-3719 GCA_043785265.1 Myxococcales bacterium
CGAAAGAGCACCGCACCGGAAGGAAATTCCCGGCCAAAGCGAGCGAAGAGCGCATCGGTCATGGTCGTGGGTTTTCTCTGCGATGCCGCGAAAGTGGCCCCGCACAAGATGCAGCTTACCGTGTCGCTTTTGCGCAAGTCAAAAACGCCTCAAAAGGCTTCAGATGCAAAGGGGCGCCAAAAGCCGTATAGCCAGCTCCGTGAGAACTCTACTTCGCTCTTTTCTTCTCTTGAGTGCGGGATCCGGCCTACTCGGAGCCGGGACGTCCGTTGCGTCTTGCGCCGCGGCTCAGGTTGCGGACGTGCCCGATAGCTTCGTCCCGCCCTACGATGCAACCGGTCCCTGCACGACGCCTTATGCCATGTGCGGCAACACGTGCGTCGATCCGCAGCGCGACAATGGCAACTGCGGCGCCTGCAATCAAGCTTGCAAGCCAGGTGAGATTTGCGTGTCCGGCAAGTGTGGGTTGTCTTGCGGCGGTGGCGCGACCCTATGCAACGGCGCGTGCACGGCGCTTCAGGCCGACCCCAACAACTGCAGCAAGTGCGGCAATGCATGCAAGCCTGGTGAGGTTTGCTCCAAGGGCAGCTGCGCGCTCTCGTGCGGCAGTCCAACCACGCCGTGCGCGCAAGACAGCGGCACCTTCTGTCTCGATCTCACGACCAATGACACCAACTGCGGTCAGTGCGGCACCGTCTGCGAGGCGGGCACGTCCTGCCAGTCTGGGGCGTGTGCAATCGCCTGCCAAGACGGTCTGACCAACTGCAACGACAAGTGCGTCAACTCGAAGTTCGACCCCACCAACTGCGGCAACTGCAGCACCAAGTGCGCATCTCAAGAAGTGTGTTCGCCTGGCGATGGCGGCATCGGTACGTGTGGATTGTCGTGTCTCGGTGGCACGACGCTTTGCAATTTCACGACGTGCAAAGACACGAACATCGATCGCGTGAACTGTGGGGCGTGCGACAATATTTGTGAGGGAGGCGCTCCTTGCAAGAGCGGCAAGTGCCTATGAGCTTCATCAAGCTTTTCGTTCCTGCTCTCGCGGCTGTGTTTTCCGCAGCGTCGCTCGTCGGCGCTTGCTCTTCGGACAGCACGCTCACACCGCCAGATGGGGACGCCGGCGTGGAGTCCGGCCCCACTGGTTGTCCGGCCGGCTTCGATTCGTGCAGCGGAACATGCTTCAATCTGCGCAAAGACGTCGACAACTGCGGCAAGTGCGGCGTCTCCTGCAAAGACGGCAATGTCTGCGTGCAGGGCGCGTGCGCCGTGGCCTGTGGTGGCGGCACGACCAAGTGCGGCACGACCTGCATCGATACGAAGGCGGACGCGGAGAACTGCGGCGGCTGCGGGGGAAAGTGCGCGAGCGGTCAGGTGTGTTCGGGCGGCAAGTGCGCGACGACCTGTCAGCAGCCTTACTCGCTCTGCGGCGGCGACGCAGGTGGCGGCGGCGCCGTTCACTGCGCGGACCTACAAGCCAACGACAATGATTGCGGTCAATGCGGCAACGCATGTGCGAGTGGCTACGTCTGCCGGCTAGGCAAATGCACGAGCACCTGCGGGCCCAACTTGAGCAAGTGTCCCGTCGACGGTGGCGATCAATGCGTCGACACGACCAACGATCCCAACAACTGCGGCGCGTGCGGCCAGCAGTGCAAATCGAACGAGACGTGTGTCGCGCAAGACGGCGGTCCCTCCAAGTGCGAACTCGGCTGCGGACCAGGAACGACCGCATGCGGCCAGAACTGCGTCGACCTGACCATCGATCCGAACAACTGCGGAAAATGCGGTGCGTCGTGCGGTGGCGGCACTTGCTACAACAGCAAGTGCTGCAGCGGCACCAACATCTATTGCAACGGAAGTTGCATCGACAACCAGACTGATCCCAATAACTGTGGTGGCTGCGCGATCAAGTGTCTGGCGACGCCCGATGCGGGGCCGACATGCACCGCAGGCACATGCGCTTGCGCGAAGCCGACCCAGGGGTCATGCGCTGGCGACTTGTGCACGGCTCAGATGTCCACTCCGCTCAAGCAGGGGTGCGACCCGGCTGGTTGTGTCACCAAGGTCTGCAACAATGATTCATTCTGTTGCTCGACCAACTGGGACAGCTTCTGCATGAGCGAGGTAGACACCTATTGTGCACCTCTCAAGTGCATGTGTCCGTGAGCTGATCGGTCGCGACAAAGCGAAACGCGGCAGTCGCGAAAGGCCTTGAAACCAGGCCTTTCGTGATGCCGCGCGTCGTTGGTGGCGAGACGACTCAATCCATGTCGAAGTCGCCGCCCATACCACCCATCCCGCCCATGCCGCCCATGCCGCCCATGCCGCCACCACCGCCGCCGCCCGACTTCTCTTTTTTCGGCTTCTCGGCGATCGCTGCTTCGGTCGTGAGCATCATGCTGGCCACACTGGCCGCGTATTCGAGTGCAGAACGCACGACCTTGGTGGGGTCGATGACGCCTGCAGCGACGAGGTCTTCGTAGGTGTCGGTCGCGGCGTTGAAGCCGAACGAGCCTTTGCCTGCTTTGACCTTGTCGACGACGACAGATCCCTCTGACCCTGCATTGCGAGCGATGCACCGAAGCGGTTCTTCAGCGGCGCGAGCGATGAGCTTCTTGCCCGGTTCTTCGTTGGGCGAGAGCTTGAGCGCGTCGAGGGCTTTCACCGCGCGAAGCAGGGCAACACCTCCGCCTGGAACGACACCCTCTTCGACCGCAGCGCGTGTGGCGTGAAGGGCGTCCTCGACGCGAGCCTTCTTCTCTTTCATTTCGGTCTCGGTGTGCGCGCCGACCTTGATGATCGCGACGCCGCCGGCGAGTTTGGCGAGACGCTCCTGGAGTTTCTCGCGATCGTATTCGCTGTCGGTGTTCTCGATTTGCTTGCGAATGGTCTCGACGCGAGCCTTGATGGTCTTCGAGTCTCCGGCGCCGTCGACGATGGTGGTGGTGTCTTTGTCGAGGGTGATGCGCTTGGCGCGACCGAGCGACTCCATGGTGAGACTCTCGAGTTTGATGCCGAGGTCTTCGCTCGCGACTTCGCCGCCCGTGAGAATGGCGATGTCTTTGAGCATCTCTTTGCGACGATCACCAAAGCCGGGGGCTTTGACCGCGCAGACCTTGAGCAGACCTTTGAGCTTGTTGACGACGAGTGTCGCGAGCGCTTCGCCCTCGACGTCCTCGGCGATGATGAGAAGCTGTCGACTATCGCGAGCGACCTTCTCGAGAATCGGCAGGATGTCTTGCATCGAACCGATTCGTTTCTCGCTGATGAGAATGAGTACGTCTTCGAGTTCGACGACCATCTTCTCGGGGTTCGTCACGAAATACGGCGATAAAAAGCCACGATCGAACTGCATGCCTTCGACGGTCTCGAGCTCGTCCTTCATGCCGCGAGCTTCTTCGACGGTGATGACGCCCTCTTTGCCGACCTTCTCCATTGCGTCTGCGAGCATGTCGCCGACGGTCTTGTCGCCGTTTGCGCTGATGGTGCCGACCTGCGCGATGTGCGCTTTGTCTTTGGTGGGGATCGATTGCTTCTTGATCTCGGCGACCATCGCGATGACGGCTGCGTCGATGCCGCGCTTGATGTCCATCGGGTTGTGACCCGCTTCGACGAGCAAGAGGCCTTGCGTGTAGATCGACTGCGCGAGCACGGTCGCGGTGGTGGTGCCGTCGCCGGCCTTGTCGCTCGTCTTGGAGGCGACCTCACGCACCATC
>JAYVXK010001011.1:0-3719 GCA_043785265.1 Myxococcales bacterium
CGCGTTTCCTCGTCAGGCCAACGCTCCATGTCTTCAGCTTTTTCGGGACGCTCTGGCATGAGCAGCTCGACCAAGTGCGCCGTGTACTCTTCTGGATCGATGCGCAGTTCGAGCGCGCGCGCCGCGGCAAAACGGACCTCTGGTCGTTGCGAAGACAGCGCACTCGTCAGCAACTCTGGTGCTTCGTGACGACGAAACGCTCGAAGATCGCGCGCGAGAATGACGGCGAGCACGATGCGCTGAACATCACGCGAGGGATCTTCGAGACCCTGCAGCATCCCTCCGTATCCCTCGGGGCCAAGCGCGGCAAAACTGAGAATCGCGCCGACGCGAATCGGCGGATGCTCGTGACGCAGCGTTCCGGTGAGCACCGGCAGCGCGCGCGCGTCTCCCAAACGCGCGAGCCCCTCGGCGGCCCAGGACCGCACCGCAATTTCTTGATGCCCGAGTAGGTCGAGCAAGTAGCCTTCTTCGCCGCGGCGACTTGCGTTGGACAAACCGCGCGCTGCCTGTTCGCGCACGATCGGGTCGTCGTCCTTGACGAGATCGGTCGCAAAATACTTCAGCAACCGTGGCGTGCCCAGATTGGCGAGTGCGGACGCTGCGCGCTGGCGGAGCGGCACGATGATCGCTGGGGGCATGCGCAGCAGAAGCTCTTTGTCTGCGAGCAGCGCTCGCATGGGATCGATCAGCGACTCCTCGCGACGCTCAGCGAGCAACTCAGCGGCGCGCACTCTCAGATCGAGATGCGAACTCTGCAAACCAACCGCGAGCGGGCCGTGCTCGGTCTTCACGAGTCGGTCAATCGATTCAATCGCCGCGATGCGAACACTCGCATCCGTGTCCTCGAGAAGCTTCATCAGCGCGCTGCGAACCTTCTCGACAGGCGCTTTGATGGCGTCTTTTGCGCCTTGAACACGCAGTGCGACGTGGGTGGACGCAATAGCGGCAAGATGGGTCGCGTCGTCTTCTTTGCCTTTGATTTCCAGCGTGGCGTCATACGCCGCTTTGGCCACAGACTGATCGCGGTCTGCGATCGTCTTGCTCAGTCGTTCGAGCGAAGGGGCCGAGAGCTTGTCGCTCGGCTTCTTTGCGAACGTGTTGAGTTCAGTCACTGCGCGCAGACGCAAGTCTGGAAAACGTGCTGACAAGGCTCGATCCAACGGTCCAAGCGGCTCCGCGTCGTGCCATGCCCAGAGCGTGCGGAACGCTTCGCTGCGAACTTTCGCCGCCTCGTCTTCGATCGCGTCGCCCAACAAACGCTCGGCGTCGGCGTTCCCCTTGCCTTGTTTGACCAGAATATCGAGTCCGCGGACGCGCACGTCTTCTTGGGAAGAATGAAGTGCGGCTTCTGCGACGAGCATCGCCGATGGCTCGATCTTGGCGTAGCAAGCGAGCGAGGCGTCACGCACGCCGGCGTCCCCGTCGTTGAGCATCCACACGATGCGGCGCCGTGCTCGCGCATCTGGCAATGCCGCAAGCGCAACGACCGCATCGCGACGAAGCGCAGGATCAGGCTCGCGCGAGATCGTGAGGAGCGCACCCAGCGCGCGCATGTCGCCAAGCAACGCGAGACCGCGCGCTCCCCGAAGGGCAGTGTCGGGTGTGCGGCACGAGAGCGCCGAGAGCAACGGCTCGCGATCCTGTTCGTCTGGCTCTTTCGAGGGCGCCGCGACGACGAGTTTGGTGCGAATCGCCGCGACCTGCTCGGCAGACGACTCCACTGCCGCGCCGACGAGATAGTCCTCTGCGCGCATCGTGACGTTAGGCGGAGTACCGACAGCAGCGACGCGCACGAGGCGAACCTCGTCTCCTGCTTTGATCGGCGTATGGATCTTGGGTTGGAAGATCGACACTTCGCCATGCTTGGGATGTTGGAAGCGCGCAAAGAATTGACTGACGTCTTTTACCTTCGCGACATCCGGATCGAGACCCTCTGCTGTGGGCGCACCACCCTCGAGTTGAGCGGCGCGGCGAAGTAGGTCTCCCAACGCACGACCAAACGGCTCATCGCTTTTTTCGAGCCAGGCTCCCAACACAGGCCTCGTGAGCGCGCTGATGACGAACGCGATGCGACGCGTGTCGGTGTCGTCATCATCGAGCGCCTTGCCAACGATCGGCGCAAAATCAGCCGCTTTTGTCTTGCCCGCGAGCGCTCCCCTCACGAGGACCTCAGCGCGAACGTCAGCTTTTCCGCGCTCGAACGCCACGCGTAGCGGCTCGACGCTCCCAGCTGGATGCAAGGAGACGAGGTGCATCACCGCTGCGCGACGAACACTGGCGTCATCGTCCGCGAGATGCGACGCGATCAATCCAGAGACAAGCGGCACAGTCGAGAAGAGCGCGGGCAACAACGACAAGCCCGCGATGCGAGTGTCCGGGAAGCGAGAGTCCAGTGCAGAGCGCAGAGGAGAGAGCGGCGCGTCTGCCTCGAGAGTGCGCAACGCCGAGAGCGCGGCCATGCGCACGAGAACATGTTCGTCATCGAGCCGGGCGCGCAGCGGCTTTTTTGCCTCGCGGCGATCGTGACTCGCGAGCTCGGCGGCGATCTGCGCGCGCACTTCGGCGTCCTTGTCGCTCGCGAGCGACTTGACGAGCAAGTCGAGCGCTTCTGTTTCGCCAAGCGGACCGAGCGTTTTGATTGCGCCTTCGCGTTTGGGGCGGGCGGTCGCACCGAGCGCTTCTGCGAGAACGTCGAACCCGTGGGACCAACGAAACGTCTTGTCGCCAACGGCACCCGCCGCATCGCATGGCACGCCATAAATCGTTCGTGAGTCGCCTGCGGCCAAGAGCGAGCCGAACGTGTTGGCGCGCGACGACGGCGCGAACGCGAGCGCGTAAATCCCCTCGGATCCAGCCTCGATCGTGCGTGGCTTGCGGCGCTCCGACATGCGCCACAATCGCAACTTGCCGTCAGCTCCACTGGACACGAGACGTTCGCCGATCTCTTGCGGGTCCTTGGCAGGCATGAACATCAGCGCGAGCACACCACCGATGTGACCGCTGTCGTCTTTGCCGCGAATGTCGGACTCGACCGCGCCAATCAAATACCAAATGCGGACCATGCCGTCTTCGCCACCCGAGACGAGACGACCATCGACTGGGGTGAACGCGAGACATGACACCGGTCCGTCGTGGCCGGCCATGTCTCGACGCTCTTCGCCGTGCCCAATCATGCGAACGACGCCGTCGTCTCCGCCTGCCGCAAACGCCTCGCCTGTTGGATCGATCGCCACTGCGCGCAGAGGGCGCGAGGAGAGCGGCCACTCTTTCTTTTTTTTGCCGTCAGCGAGGCTGAACAATCTCAGGACACCATCTGCGCCGCCCGACGCGATGACGCCTTGCCTCAGCGCAACCGCGTTGCACGCCCCTTCGTGCGCGCGGATCTCACGAAGGCTCTTGCCGTCCTTTTGCGAGTACACGCGCAACACGCCGTCGGTGCATGCGGCGATCAAGACATCTTCGCCGGCGCACAAAGCGAGGACATGCGTCGGAACATCGATGACGTATTCGGACTTCTCCGCAACGTGATCGTAGGCGTTGATCTGACTCTTTTGATCAGCGCGGACGCCGCCGATCCAACACAATCGAGCGCTCGTCGCGAGGGCGCGAACTTTTTCCAGATGACCTGCCGGTTGCGCTGCCATCTATGCCATTCCTTCGAACGCGATGCCGTGCACTTCGCGCAGAGTGACGAGCGCCGAGAGGCACGACTGCCA
>JAYVXK010001012.1:0-3716 GCA_043785265.1 Myxococcales bacterium
TCGCGCTCGCGACCGTGACTCCCGGTGTTCCCTCCAATGTCATTCCGATGATGCCGACCTTCACGCCGCCAAACTCTTTGATGTCGTAAGCCGGGAAAATGGTTTGTTGCGCGGCGTTGTTCACATTGGCCGCGAGGTACTTGTACTTGGCACCAGCAAAGGTGCCGCCGTCGACGACGGACGGACCGCCCTTCGCGAGGCGCATCAGTTCGGTCAACCCGCGATCGAAGTCGTGGTTGCCGACGCCTTCGTAGTCGAGACCCAGGCTGTTCATCACGAGCACACTGGGCTCGTCATTGAAGATGTTCGACACGAGCGGGCTCGCGCCGGTGACGTCACCCGCTGACACCACGATCGTGTTGGGGTTCAGGGCGCGCAGCAACTTGATGCGCGCAGCCAAGTAGGCCGCTCCGCCTGTCGGCACGGTCGCAGTCCCAGCCTCGAGGTTGTAGGTGATTCCCACGTCCGCTCCACCAGAGTCCGCGATGGGGTCGGCGATGGGAGCGACCACGAGCCCGCTTCCGCCAGTCGGCGGCTCGAGGTTGCCGTGAAAGTCGTTGAATGCAAGCACCTGAATCGCCACGGGTCCCTGCACTGGACTATCGGTCGTGCTCGCGTCGGGGTTGGAAACGCCCACTGGATCACTTGCGCAACCGGCGAACGCGCTCGCTCCAACGGCGACTCCAAGACCAACACCCAACCAAACAAACCGACGGACGAGAATCGACATGGCGGCTTCATTACAAGCAAACAGCTCAGCCTGCACGATAATGTGATCTCGAGAGCGGAGACGGCGACGGGCGCGGCGTCAGGGGAGGGCGAACGGAGAGTTCAGCGCGACTGCCGCATGCTCGCGAGACCCGCCGCGACTGTGATCATCGGCGCGTAGCCAAGTTCCTTCTGCGCTCGGTCGGTCTTCACCGTGACCGTAGACGACATCATGTCGATCGCGAAGCGTGTCATCGGTGGCGTGCTCTTCGCACCAAACAAGCGCCACGCCCCTTCCACGAGCTTCGCCAAGATGCGCGCGAGGCCGCGGGGAATGTTGCGCGTGCCGAGGTCCACTCCCTGCGTGCCCGCGAGCGCGGTCAAAAACTCACGCACGGTCAGCGTGCCTTCATCGGCGACGAAGTACGCCTGCCCCGCGTCTCCACGGATGAGCGCGAGTTCGATCGCATGCACGAGGTTTGCGACGTGTGTCGTGGACGTCCGCGCACGACCGCCATCGAGCCAGGCGAACTTCCCCTCCTTCGCCATTCGCACGATCGCGGGCAGCACAGTCGCGTCTCGCGGACCCCACACGAGTCGGGGGCGAATCGAAATCGTCTGGAACTCAGGCTGACTCGCCGCGAGTACACGGCGCTCCGCTTCGGCCTTGGTCTCCGAGTAGAGGTAACGGTGCTTCTTCGGGTAGGGAGCGGTCTCGTCGATGTTGATCAGATCGTGACCGTCGAACAGCGCAGCCTCGGTGCCGATGTGCACGAAGCGACGGACTCCAGCCTCTTTTGCTGCAGCGAGCGCGCTCTCGGTTCCCTCGACGTTCGCGGACCAGAACTCCTCTCGTGTGCCCCACTCTTCCGCTCGTGCCGCACAATGCACCACGGCCTCACAACCTTCGAGATGCGCCTTGGCGAGTGTCGTGAGATCGCCGCGCACCGGGGTCGCGCGAAGACTCCTGACTTTGCCCTCTGCGGCCTCGGATCGTGCGAGCGCGCGTACGTCGTGCGTCTTCGAGAGCGCCTCGATCACGTGCCCCCCGATGAACCCCGAACCTCCGGTAACGAAGACACGCATCCGATCTCCCAGTCTGTGCAGCGATGCGTGTACCACCTCGCGTAGGGATTCACGAGTTTCTGCCCCTCAGCCCGAGCGGACCGCACGTCCTCGCGCAGAGAGGCTGCGACATTGGGAGATCCGTCGCATCACTCGGGTACACTTCTCTTCGCGCGAGATGGGGGCCGGAGGGGGCCCATCTGCTTAGGTGGAGCGGAAACGGGGACCGGGACCGGGACGGGAACGGGGACCGGGACCGGGACGGGAACGGGAACGGGAACGGGAACGGGAGCGGGAGCGGCGACCGGGACAGGAACAGAAGCGGCGACGGGTTCGGCCCCAGTCAATTCTGACAGGACGGAATGCTTGAGCCTCCCGCCGCCACCCCATTGTCGAGCAGATACCTCACCTGCTCCTCGCGACGGTGCCAATAACACTGCGTATGAGCAGGACGCAGATACCCAAACGCGTACACCGTCGGATTCACGTACGCATCGACCATCCGCCCCGCATCGAACCGGTAGTGCTTCTCGCGTCGCGCCACGATCGATGCAGCTTCTGGAGTCAGCGAGCCCGCCTTTGCCAACTCCGCTTCCGCATCTTTGCCCGCCGCACGCGCGAGCACGGAGCGATAGAGATGCGCCGTGTGCTCTGCTCGATTGCGGACGATCGCGATGCCATCCGCGAGTTCATCGCACCACGGCAAGATCGCTGCGTCCGACCCACGGCAACGCGCTGCCACGTCGTCTTCGATCGGTCGTACCTCGGACACCATCGACTCCAGTTTCGCGACCACGTTGTTTTCGAACGTCGCGCGGTCGGCGTCCTTCATGGCGAGGACCTCCTCGAACTCGATGCGCTTGGGATGCGTCTCCAGACCAACGGCGTACCCGAGATCGACAACGCCGTTCTCGCCTTGCACGTAAGGCAGCAGACGAGCGTCGAATAGGTACTTCGTTTGAATCGCAGTGAATGCGCTCACATCGTTCGTCACGTCACCGGTGCAACTGCCGAACGCTCCCGCGTAGTCTGCGAAGAACGTGTCGAGCGGTGCGTCGGGTTGCCAGAGCATCTTCGCGGTCAGGTAGTCGGTGAGCCAGTAGCCCCACTCATGACCGGAACTGAACATTAAATGCCCAGCCAATGGCGGCAGCTTCTGCGCGGAGATTTCGCTTTGCAGCGTGTGCACATCGAGCCAGCGCGCATGCACGTATTCTGGCAAAAACAAGGGCACATCGATGTCTGCGGATATCCAGTAGGCAGACTCGGGAAAGTACTTCACGCGGCGGGTGGGCAGCACCTTGAACAGGTAGTCATGTTGCAGGTGGAAGTCTGGGTGCGCGTACGTTGCCCAGTTTCGATAAAGATCGAACAAGGAAAGCGTGTGCACGTTCTGTCCCAGCCTCGGGTCGGCGAACTGCGGCAGGTGGTAAAAGAAGATCGTCTGACCCTGGTATTGGACATACAGGTCTTTGTAGTTGCCCACGTGGTTCTGAACATTGACCTCCACTCGCGGCTTCACCGTCGCGACGTGATCGACCGCATGATTGAGCCAATCGATCACCGTCTGCGGGTTCGTGCTCGAGAACTCCCCGAGCGCGAGGTCGACCACGTCCCAGTCGAGCGTGAGAAGCTTGTCGAGACCCGCGTCCATCTGCGCTTGCCACTGGGTCGCGTCTTTGATGAGCACATAGTTGTTTTGCAAGGACGACCCGCCCCAGGTCTGCACGGCAGCCCCGACCGTCACGCGACGCTGGTGCGCATACGCGAGGATGGCTTGCGCGTGAGGCAGCCACGAAGTCCAGTCGACCGTCGCGAGCAGCGTCCACTGCAGGTGATTTTGGCCTGTTTTGACGAGCCAATCGATCACGCGCTTGGCGTCTGCGAGATTGTCTGGGCTCGGCTCGTGAAAAACTTTGAAGTACTCGATGGGATGCAACAAG
>JAYVXK010001013.1:0-3712 GCA_043785265.1 Myxococcales bacterium
GCGTTGGGCGACTCTTCGAGGTCAGCGCGTGCTTGCGCAAGTGAGCGCGACTGGCGAGTTCGTCTCGAACGGGGGTCGCGTAGAGATTCGTTACAAAGCAGGTGACCCGCGGGCGTATCACGCGGCGGTCCGCAATCTTGCGCTCGATGGCTCGGAGCTGCTGCCAGACGACACCTGCCCGCCGGCGGCGGCATCCGATGGCGCGACGTCGAAGAAGCCTGCAAAGAAGACATCACTCGCTGCGCCCGTCACGCACGACCCGAAGGCGTATGTCGCGTACACGGACGGCGCGTGCAAAGGAAATCCCGGAGTCGCTTCGTCTGCGTGCGTACTCACTGCGCCCGACGGAAGTGTGATCGAAGAAGCGCTGTATCTCGGTCACGCGACGAACAATGTCGCTGAGCTCGCGGGCATCGAGCAGGCGATCGTGTTGGCGCCCGACGACCATCTGCTCATCGTCCACACAGACAGCAAGTATGCGATCGGCGTGCTGTCTCAGGGCTGGAAGGCCAAGGCCAATCAAGAGATGATCGCGCGCATCAAGGCGCGTCTGCAGAACCGCAAAGTTCGATTCGTCTATGTGCCGGGACACGCGGGAGTGCCTCTCAACGAGCGCGCAGACGAACTCGCAAACGAGGCGATTGCTGCGGGGAAGTCGTCGAAGGTTGCGCGACCCGGTCACAAGCCCGCATCATGATGGGCGTGAAGACGGATTCGTTCGAAGCAGTCGTGTCGCGAGGCGAACCATTGGATGTGGCGCGCGCGATCGCTCTGCTCGCGAGAGACGAGTACCCCGCGCTCGATGTCGACGCCGTGCTCGCGCAGCTCGATGATCTCGCGCGACCTCTCTCGAACGCCAACCTGGCCACGCGCACGGCGCGCGATCAAGCCGAGGCCCTGCGTGTGCACCTGTACGAAGAGAGCGGCTACGCGGGCAACGAGACGGACTATTACGATCCCAAAAACAGCATGCTGTCCGACGTGCTCTCGCGAAAGCGCGGCATCCCGATTTCGCTCGCGCTCGTATACACCGAGGTGGCGCGGCGCGTGGGCGTGCGAGCCAACGGCGTCGCGTTTCCGGGCCACTTTTTGGTGCGAATCGACGGAGCTGACGGCACGTCTGCGTTGGTGGATCCGTTCTTCGGCGGCAAAGTGATGAGCGACTCGGATCTCGAAGCGCTCCTTCGCAGAGTGAGCGGTCAGGCGGGCATCACCCAGAGCCAGGCGGCGGTGACTCCCGAGATGCTCGAACCTGCGAGCGCGCGCGTGGTGGTCTTGCGATGGCTGATGAATCTACGCGGCGTGTACTTGCAACGCGCCGACTTCCCGCGCGCGATGGTGGTGATGGATCGCATCCTGACTCTCTCGCCGGACGACGCGCCGGCTCTCCGCGATCGAGGCCTGCTCGCGGCGCGCCTTGGTGCGGTCTCGCAAGCCAAGTCCGACCTG
This sequence comes from Myxococcales bacterium, assembly GCA_043785265.1. Classification (GTDB taxonomy): domain Bacteria; phylum Myxococcota_A; class Polyangia; order Polyangiales; family Polyangiaceae; genus JANYHY01. The sequence continues at coordinate 1,450 of JAYVXK010001013.1, forward strand.
GCGCGAGCCATCGCTGTGGGCACCGATCCCGAGTTGCTCGCGCAGACTCGTGCAGACCTGAGCCGACTACAGAAGAAGCCGTCGAGCGTGAATTGAGCTAACTTGAGCCCATGCGGCTTCGCTTGATTTTCACCTCGCTGATTGGGTCTGCTGGTCTTGTCGCCGCGTGCGGCAGCGACACATCCACGAACGTCTCGCACGACGCGGGCATGGACGCGTCGCTCGACGCTCAAGCAGACACCTATGTCGCGTACGACACCGCACCTGGTGCCGACGTCGCAGACTCATCGCCCGTCCCCAAGCCGTGCGATCCGTCGAACGACACGTGCGGCGTGAGCAAAATGTGCTGCCAGGTCAAAGGCACGAGCGCCGACGGCGGCCCCAACTACGTATGCGTTCTGGTCAAACCACCGGACAACATCTGCCCGCCGGTCAACTAACGTAGTCTCGTAGCCAACTCGCCTGCGCCATCGAGAGCGTGCAGCTCATCGGAACCGCCGATCGATTCACCCTTGATGAAGATCTGCGGAACCGTTCGGCGGCCCGTGGCCTTGACGAGCCACGCGCGCTTCGCCGGATCGTGCGTGACGTCGATGTCTTGGAAGGGGATGTTGCGCTTGGTCAAGAGAGCTTTGGCGCGAACGCAATAAGGGCAGTTGTCCGTGCTGTAGACGACGACGTCACTCATGTGCCGAACATGGGTTCTTGGCCCGCGTTCGGCAAGTGGTACGCTCGCCAGCCCCATGCCTTCCGAGCAGACCATTCACCTCGAGAAGTACGCACCAGACGCCAAGGCGCTCGTGGCCGGTGCGCAGTCTCTCGCAGACGAACGCAAACACCCTCAAGTCGAGCCCATCCATTTGCTCGTCCGCGCGCTCGATCGCGATCGCGGCGTGGCAGAGGTCTTTCGCAAAGCGGGAGCAGACCCTGCCGATGTCGCGGTCGAGGCAGAACACGGCCTCGTTCGCATCGGCAAGTCGAGCGGCGGTCTCGCGTATTTGTCGAACGCGATGCTCGAGTTGCTCGGGCGCGCAGAGAAAGAAGCGGTCGGCAACACGGTGGGAGTCGAGCACTTGCTCAACGCGCTATCGCAAGAGATTCGTGGCTCGGCGGCGATCGTGTTGCAGGCGTTCGCGCTCGGACCGGGATCGTTTCGCCCGCACATGGCCGCGCTCAAGAGCGTCGACCGACAGGCGCCGACGTCGACCACCAGCGTGTTATCGAATGATCCGGCGACGCGCTTCACGCAAGACATCATCGAGCGCAGCAGAAACGGATCGTACATCGGTCGCGAAGTCGAAGTGCGTCGGCTGCAACAAATCCTCGAGCGTCGTCAGAAGAATCATCCGTTGCTCGTGGGAGAGCCTGGTGTCGGCAAGCAATCGATCGTCGGGGCGCTCGCGAGTCGCATCGCGGCAGGTGAGGTGCCTGAGAACCTGGCAAAGATCGCTCTCGTCGAGCTCGACATCGGCGCACTCGTAGCGGGCGCCAAGCTGCGCGGAGAGATCGAAGAGCGGCTAAAGCAAGCCCTTGCGAGCGTTCGCACGGTGCCGGGCGGCAAAGAGACCGTGCTCTACATCAACGGCATCGAGTCGCTCTTCGGACAAGGCAATGCAGGCAGTGGCGTAGGCGATTTGCTCAAGCCGATGCTCGCCCGCGGCGAAGTTCGTTTGCTCGCCACGACGACACCAGACGGCTTGCGCAAGATTCAAGAGAAGGACGCGGGGCTTCTTCGGCGCTTCACGATCCTCACGATCGATCCACCGACACCCGACCAAGCGATCGAGATCCTTCGCGGCATCGCGACACGTTACGAAGAGCATCACCACGTGCAGATCGGCGACCCTGCGATCGTGGCTTCGGTTCGTCTGGCCAAGCGTTACATCCAAGATCGTGCGCTCCCCGACAGCGCGGTGGACTTGCTCGACGAGGCCGCCGCTCGCAAGCGCGTGGAGATCGATGGCGTGCCTGCGGCGGTCGACACCGCCATTCGCAGACTCTCTTCGCTCAAAGCGCAACGCGGCGCGCTCGCTGGCGACGACGACGCGATGAGCAAAAAGACACGCGAGCGCATCGACAAAGAACTCGGCGAACTCGAACCCAACGTGTCCGAGATGCGAGCGAAAATGGATTCGCGTCGCAGCTTCATGCGCACGCTCTCTGCTGCACGCGAGGAGCTCGTGACCGTTCAGCGAGAGATCGACGCGGCCCGCGAAAAACAGGACTTTGCGCGATTGGGCGAGCTTGAACACAAGTCGCTCCC
>JAYVXK010001014.1:0-3705 GCA_043785265.1 Myxococcales bacterium
TTGATCCTTTTCGACTTCGATGACGAGCGAGTTACGTTTGCCTTGCCGAAGGTCGCCACCGCGTGGTTTGCCTGTTTTTTGCGGGTCTCCGAACGCGCCGAGCAAATCGTCTCTCAGCTGAAACGCGACTCCGAGAGGGGACGCCGCGGCGTCGAGTGCGGCACGCTGATCATTCGACGCACCCGCAAACGCTGCCCCGAGGAGAAGGGGTCCGCGCGCCGTGTAGCTCGCGGTCTTCAGCGCATGCATGGCTTCGACGGCTTTGGGATCGCTGCTTGCGCCGCGTACATCGAGGATCTGTCCGAGCACGACGTCACGCTCCATGCGCGCGAGCACGCGCATCGCGTCGGCCATTCTTGCGGGCTCACACGCCACGCGTGTCATCGCCTCGAGAGAGAGCGCCGACGCATAATCACCGGCGAGGATCGCTGCTGCATCTCCCGCCGCGCGACTGCCAAACCGTTGGCGCAAGAGCGCGTGGACACTAGGCCCACCTCGACGGGTGTCGTCTTCATCCATCCAATCGTCGTGAATGAGCAGGTAGGTCTGGAGGACCTCCATGGCGATGCCAGCCCAAACGACAGGCGCGCTCCCGCCTTCACCGCCACATGCCTCATACGCTGCTGCAACGAGAACGGCGCGAAACCGCTTGCCACCACGTGTGCATAGCTCACTCATGGCGTCGACGACGTCACCAGCCTCCGCGTGGAGCGCTCGTGCTGCTTTGCGCTCTTGATCCAGCCACCGACCGAGCTCGGACTCGAGTTCGATGCGCACGCTCTTGGCGTAGGACGCGAACGATTCGGTCACTGACGGCGCGCCGCGGGATGTACTGGTTTGATGGAGCATGGCAGAGCTTTCGGGGGCGCCATGGATGCCGCGAAACGGGGTGGTGCGCTAGTGAAACGTTGCAAGAGCGCTTGGTGTCTCGAAGTTAGGGTGGACGCGGGCCGACGTCAACGTTGTCATCCGAACAAATTGATAAACTTTTCAATCAGTTTCAGTTTTCTTTGAAACATAAATGACTCGCCGCGTACAACAGACAACCTCACGTCTTTGCAGGCATTGCCGTCGGACTCTCCATACTCGAACTCTACGGATCAAGACGCTAAGCGGTGCTAGACGTACCGCCCGTCATGACTGGATCGATCTCGCAACGAAAGTCCGACCACATTCTCTTGTGTGCCACAGGGGACGTCGGGTTTCGCAAGCGCACCACGCTCTTCGAGGACGTGCGTTTCGTGCACGACGCCCTCCCCGATTTTGCCATGAGCGAGCTCGACTGCGCTTGCGAGTTGTTCGGCAAGAAACTGCGAGCGCCGATCGTGATTGCGGCGATGACGGGCGGAACGGACGATGCCGGACGCATCAATCGTGAACTCGCGAGTATCGCGGAGGAACGGGGATACGCATTCGGCCTCGGTAGTCAGCGAGCAATGCATGTGCGACCGGGAACGGGCAGCACCTATCGCGTTCGCGAAGTCGCGCCGACCACTGTCGTGCTCGGCAATCTGGGCGTCGTTCAAGCCAAGGCGATGTCGAATGCCGAAGTGCAAGCGCTCATCGAAGAAGTCGGTGCGGATGCTCTGTGCATTCATCTCAACCCTGCAATGGAACTCGTCCAACCAGGCGGCGACCGCGACTTCTCGCATGGCCTCGAGACCATCGCTCGACTCGTGAGTGCGCTGAGCGTGCCGGTCGTAGTCAAAGAAACGGGCTGCGGCTTGTCACCAGCAGTCGGAAAACGCGTGAAGGACGCCGGCGTAAAAACTGTCGATGTGTCGGGTGCGGGCGGCACGTCCTGGGTCGGCGTGGAGACCAAACGCGCCGAGGAACAAGGCGATTCACGATTGAAGGCGCTGGGCGAAGCCTTCTGGGATTGGGGCGTCCCCACGGCGGCCAGTGTGGCGCTGCTTGCGCCTTTGGGCTTGGACATCATCGCAACTGGTGGGGTGGGATCGGGTTTGGACATCGCCCGCGCCATCGCCCTCGGAGCGCGCGTAGCAGGCATCGCGCGACCTGCGTTGCGCGCGCTTCACGAAGGCGGACGCGCTGGCGCCATGACATTCTTCGACACGGTCGAAGCAGAACTACGCACAGCCATGCTGCTCACCGGGAGCCGTGATTTGGCCTCGCTGCGAAAAGTGCCACGGGTCATCACTGGCGAACTCGCTCTTTGGATCGACCAACTCCGATAGCGACTTTGCCTTTCGACGTGATAGCGTCGATGCGGAGATCGGGGCAAAGGACCAAGTGACGCGGATGCGCGAGAAGCACGCAAAGGTCGCGAAACAGAAGCCGACGACGAAGAAGGCCAAGCCGCGCGCTCCCAAGCTCGCGCCAAACGCTCTGGCAGAACGTCGAAAGAGCACGCGTCCACCGCCGTCTCCCCAGGAGATGCAGTGGCAGCGCGACACCTTCGTTCACACGTTCTTCAAGAAGGGCGCCGAGTTCACCGAAGAGTTGCTCCGAGAAAATGAGCGCCTTCGCAAGTTCGGCCGTGAGCTCGAGACGGACAACGCCGCGCTCCGCACACAGCTCGCGAGCGACGAGGCGATTCGTGATCTTTTCAAACGGATCGACAAATTGGAGCGCGAAAAGCGCTCGTTGCTCTCGCACATCACCGAAGCCGAGGCGGTATCGACCCGCTTCACGTCGCGGTATTCGGAGATGGAAGACGAACTCGCCACTTTGGCCAATTTGTATGTGGCGAGCTACCAGCTCCACTCCACGCTCAACTTGCGACGCGTGATCTAGCATCTTCAGGAGCTGCTGCAGCAGTTGGTCGGTGCGCGCACGCATGCGATCTACATGTCTGATCCAAGCGCGAGAGAACTCGTGCTCGTCGCGAGCGAGGGCCTCGATTCCACGAAGATGGCGCGACTCGCGATCCAGCGCGACGAACTGTCCGCCCCCATGATCGAGCGCGCGTATCTCACGGGCGTGGATGTCATCAAGTCCGGACCGCTCGCCAAAGCCGGTGTCAACGATCCAGCCGCGATCGTCCCAATGCGCTTCGATGATCGCATCGTGGGCGTCATCGTGGTCTACTCGGTCTTCGAGCAGAAACCGGCTTTCTTGCCTGTTGATCTCGAGCTGTTCAAAATGCTCTCGGCGCACGCAGCCTGCGCGCTCACGGGCGCATTCCTCTTCGCCGCCGCACGAGGCGAACTTCCTCGGCCCGCGGATTTGTTAGCAGCAGCCAATGGTCATGACTCGTAGACAAGTGAACGACGGCACGTCCGCTACGCGGCGTGGTCAACACCAGAAGGATGTAGGGACGGTTCGATGAGCGCTGAGTTCACCTGCCTGGTCGTCGAAGACTCGCCTATGATGCGACAGCTTTTGGTGTTCGCACTTTCACGCGTGAAGAATCTGCGTGTCGTCGAGGCTGACGACGGGGTCGATGGTCTACGAAAACTCGCGGGCCAAAAGTTCGACCTCATTCTGACGGACATCAACATGCCCATCATGGATGGTCTCAAGTTGGTCAAGCGCGTGCGCACCGATCCGATCCACAAGGACACGCCGATCATCATCATCACCACCGAAGGCTCGACCGAGGATCGGCAGCGCGCGCTGCAGCTCGGCGCAAACGCCTACATCACCAAGCCGATTCAGGCGCCGCAGGTGATCGCTCAAGTAAAGGCGCTCCTCAAGATCGACGGGTGAGCACCCGCATCAAGATCTGCGGCATCACGTGCG
>JAYVXK010001015.1:0-3703 GCA_043785265.1 Myxococcales bacterium
CACCGCGACATTAAACCTTCCAATCTCTTTCTCACGAGCGAAGGCGACTCTCGCACCTTGAAGGTGCTCGACTTCGGCATCGCCAAAGACGTGCCAGGAGCGGATGTACGGCTCACCGGTGTGGAGTCGGTCATGGGCACTCCGCTCTACATGGCGCCGGAGCAGTTTCGAGCGACCCGCGATGTCGATGCTCGCGCAGATGTTTGGGCGCTCGGGGCGACGCTGTACGAACTGTTGACTGGTCGCCCGCCTTTCACCGGCACGGCAACCACGATCGGCGTGTCGATCGTCAACGACGAGGTGCCTAACCTCCGCGAGGCGCGCAGCGAAGTGCCGGAAGGCCTCGCCGCGGTGGTCTACAAAGCGCTCGAGAAGGACCGCAACAACAGGTACCTCTCGGCGACGCAATTCGCGGACGCATTGGCGGTGTTTTCGGTCGGGGTCGTCATTGCGCCTCGCGCGTCTTCTGTGTCGCTTCCACACACGAGAGAGATGGAAGGCGCACAAACGCAGCTCGCCGTGTCCGCGCAGACGGAAGTACCGGTCGGCGTCTTCAAGCCAAAGTCTTCGCGTCTGTCGATCGCGGCGGTGTTCGTCGTGCTGGGGATGGCTGGAGTTTTTGTGGTGCGAGTGGCGTGGGGTCCGGCGACTGCAACCTCGGCAGCGGGAGGAGCACGCGTTACGGTGGATCTTCCTGCGTCGACAAAGCCACCGCAGCTCTTGCCACCACCACCTCCACCTCCACTCGTCGAACTCACTGGGCAGCCTCCAGCGCAGGCTCTGCCTTCGCAGAAGCCTCAAGCCCAGCCACTGCCATCGTCTCGTGTGGTGCACACAAAACCCAGTGCCCAGCCTAGCGCCAGTTCTTCGGCGCCTTCTCAACCACCTCTGTTCTTTCCAGGCCAATGAAGAGTTTACTCGCGGTCATTTTCGCTGTCGCTCTTTCTTCGAGCGTAGCGATCGCAGCTCCTCCTCCTGTGGCACCGCCTGTCCCCGTAGCAGAAGAGTCTCCGGCGGATCATGCGGCCAAGCTTCGCGCGCAAGGCAACGATGCCATGCTCGCGATGAGGTATGCAGATGCGCTCGCGGCCTATCAGGAAGCCGCACGCAGCACACCCGACGATGCGTCGCTCTACTACAGCATCGCTCGCGCCTACCAACTCTTGGGCGACTACCCAGAGTCTCTGACTGCGCTCGAAAGGTTCGAAAAACAGGCTTCTCCGGAGATGAAAGGGAAGGTCGGTAAGCTCGATGACCTCTACGCGCAAATCCGCCCTCGTGTGGCCACGCTCAATCTGAAGTCGAGTGTTGCCGGTGCGCGAGTGTTGGTAGGCAACAAGGTAGTGGGGACCACACCGCTTTCTCCCACTCGCCTGGCCGTCGGTGCAACGACCATACAGGTCGAACTCGATGGCTTCTTCACGGAGACGCGCGATGTGGTGCTTCCTGGTGGAGGCGCTGGCACGCTGACGCTGGAGGTCGAGCTTCATCCCAAAACGACCAGCGGTCTGGTGTCGATCGAGACCAATCCACTCGGAGCAAACGTGTTCGTCGACGGGCGAGCGAGCGGCACGACGACGCCTCGCATCGAACTCGCCCTTCCTATTGGGTCGCACGAGGTCTTGGCTCACCACGAAGGTTACGACGACGCGCGCGTGCCGTTTTTGCTCAGTCCAGGGGGGATGAAAAACCTGTCCATTCCCATGTCGAAGTCGGTGCCCATCACTGCGCGCTGGTGGTTCTGGACTGGAATCGGCGTCGTGGTGGCTGGGGGAATTCTCACGGCCATTCTACTGACGACCGAGCGAAGCGCGGATCGCGGCACGCTCGCACCCGGACAGGTAGGCGCCCCGTGACGAGGCGGTGGCTGGTGGCTGGGCTTGGCGCGTTGGCAACCAGCGGCGCGGTGATGTCTTGTCTGGGGTCGACCGAAGTCGTCGTCCATGTCTCGACAAACCTTCCCTGTAAGGACTCCGCGCAGTGGCATGGAGTTTCGATCTTCGTTGGCGCTCCCGGGGCGGATGTCGAGACGCGGGCCGCAACCCTGACCACGACCGCGTGCGACGACAACGGCAATGTCGGAAGCCTGGTAGTCGTGCCTTCTGGATCGCGCGACGACGAGATCGGCATTCGCGTCGTCGCCGGTCTCACGCGCAATCCAGAGGACTGCGCTGCGCACCACTACTCCGGCTGCATCGTGGCTCGCCGAAGACTGCGATACAGCGCGCACAACTCGCTCGACGTGAGAGTCGCGCTCACGAGCGACTGCGTGGGTCTGAGTTGCGATGATCAGCACACGTGCGCGGCTGGCACGTGCGTCGACTCGAAGAGCACCACGCCGCTGTTGGCTGCCGACGGCGCTCCACTCGGTGCCAGTGTTCGGTGCGGCGACAATGGTCTGCGGTGCAGCACGAGCGGCAACGTGTGTTGCCTCTCGGTGGACGTCGACGCAGGCACGACCTCGGGCGAGTGCAAACCATCCATCCAGTGTCCACCTTCCAACATCGTCCTCAACTGCGACAAGGAGAGCGACTGCGCTGGCGACCGAGACGACGCAGGGAAGCCGGCTGTTTGTTGCCTCAAATACACGGGCTGCTGCAACGACAACATCCACACGCCGCACACCATCACGGGTTCGCAGTGCCTTCCCTACGAACAATGTCGACAAGGCAACGAGCTCTGCTCCGATCGGCAGACTTGCTTCGACCACACGCTTGGGTGTTCGGAAAGTGCGACCGACCCTTTGGGCCTCATGCCAGGGTACTACTGGTGCGAACTGCCTCCCTGAGGCGTGTGTGTGGGCGTCAATCCTTGGATCGGTACTGCCGCTCTTCTTCTCCAAGAAGACGAACGACCTCGAGCGATTGATCCGCGATCTGTTTGTAGACCCGCGGTGACGATGGCTTGTTCAATAGGTCGCCAAAATCGATCGGCGCACCGAACACGATGTGTATGGGATCGCCCTTTTTGCGAGTAAAGTTCCCTGCGATCTGCTTGGGAAGATCGTTGCCGAGTCCATTGATGAACACAGGCAGCACAGTCGCTTTGGCGTTGTGGATGATCCGACCGACGCCGCTCTGGGCGGGCAAGAGCGTGTACGGATCGTCGCTTTTGTTTCTCGTTCCCTCTGGGTGCAAGCCGACGAACATGCCTGGGCCTTTGAGCAAACGCACGGTCTCGTCGAGACTGGCAACATTGAGATGCGCCAATTTGCGGTCGCGAAACACAGGCGGGTACATCGCAAAAAAACTCATCACTCCGTTGACGAAGATGCCCCCCCACGAGTCGTAGAAGAAGTTCGAGCGCACCGGAAACAAGATGCGATGCGGCAAGTGTCCGTGGTGCACGAGAAAGCCCGTTACCGTGTAGAGATCGAAGAAGCTGCGATGGTTGGCCACGCAGACATAACTCTTGTTGGGATCGAGTGTGCCGATGCGCTCGAGTCCATGCACATGGCGAATGTTTCGTGTGCATCGGTCGATCCACGTCGACCCGAAGATGCGCTGGCCCTCGCGCAGCGCTCGATCGAGCATCCCTGGACGCAGACTCTTGCGGACGAACCGGATGTGAGCGCGCGCCGAAGGCGGCAACTCATTGGAGAGGAGCGCGTCTGCGCGAGTGCGTTCGGAGGTCGCAATCTTGGGCTCGGACGGAGTCTGCAAGCGTGTATCCTTCTGCCCGATGGCCTACTGGTTGATCAAGA
>JAYVXK010001016.1:0-3703 GCA_043785265.1 Myxococcales bacterium
CACGATGGAGCTCATCGTCGGCGAGTCGCTCTCGATGCGCATGTCTCGCGACACAATCAGCATGCCAGAGGCGCTCCGCACCGCTTGCGAGATCGCAAAAGGGCTGGGCGCGGCTCACGCGGTTGGCGTGGTCCATCGCGATCTCAAACCCGACAACGTGATGATCTCGGGCGAGCGAATCGTCCTCACTGATTTCGGCATTTCGGTGCTCGCAGAGGGGCTCGACTCTGGCCCGCTGCGAACCGGCGCGATCGTCGGAACGCCTGCATACATGGCACCTGAGCAGCTCGAAGGACGTAGTGTGGATGGGCGTACCGACGTCTATGCGCTCGGGATCGTTTTGTATGAATTGCTCACTCGCACGGCGCCGTTTCCGAGTGGCGTCCCCGGAATGGCCGCGCGCCTCGGAAGCAAGCCACGTGATCCGCGCGAACTGGCGCCGCATCTCCCCGAGGGCGTCGCTGAACTCATTCTCGCTGCACTCGAGCCCAAGCGCGAGAGTCGCCTCGATGCAGCCACGCTTCTGCGACGCATCGAAGTACTGCGTGGCGCAGGCGATGCGAGGGTCGACAACATCACGCGTGCACCAAGTATTTCGTTCGACAGCGGACCAACGCGGTCTACCTCGCGCACAGTCGCTGTGACTCCGTTCGACGCGCCTGCGGATCTCGAGGGGCGCGCGAAGGATCTCGCGCAGGCAGTGTCCGACGCGCTCTCACACGAGCGAGGCGTGAAGATGACCACTTCAGCTGCGACGGCGGATCTCGTCGTCGAGGGATCCGTGCGCGCGTCGGGGGCCCGCGTTCGTGCTCGCATGAAATTGAGGGACGTCCATGCGCGCGTGTCCGCGTGGACAGACGTTGTCGACGGCAGCGACGATGATTGGTTTTCGCTCGAAGACATCGTGGTGGCGCACGTGCGTGACGCGATCCAAGGGCGTGTTTCGCAAGCGACGCCAGGCCCGAGTGATCCAGCGGTGCGCGCCATCTACGAGCGTGCAAATGACTCATTCGAAAAATTCACTCTTGTCCACCTTCAAGCTGCGATCGTCGACCTCGAAAAGATCCACGCTGAGTTTCCCGATGAACCGCACATCGCCAGTCTGCTGAGCGCTGCGCTCGTGCGGTCCTGGGCACAGACGGGTGGAGTCGATGCGGCGGTGGTCGCGCGCGCTGAGGACTTGGCCCTCCGCGCGCTCGACACGGATCCATCGATCGGCCTGACCTACATGACACTCGCGCATATTCGGGGTCATTCAGGGGAGCTCCAGGCGGCGATGCGCTGCGCGCGTGAAGCGATCGCGCGAGCACCCCGGCTCGCCGACGCGCACATTTTTTTTGGCGTATTTCTTTGGCACACCCAGCACACGGCGGATGGTCTACGCAGGCTCGAACTCGCACAGCGCATCGAACCTCGCAGTCTCATCGCGAGAGGGCATCGCGCGCTCGCGCTTGCATTGCTCGGTGATCGCCCGCAGGCAGAGGCGTTGGTGCGAGAAGCCATCGAACGCGGAGGTCCAACCGCGCTGATTCACCTGGAGTCGCGCCTCGCGGTGTGGTGGACCGACGCTGACTATGCTCGAGAGATCGCGTGTCGCATCGAGGAGGCAAAGTCTGGCGCGTCGTGGGATCACGCGGCTCCCATTCTTCGCGAGGCAGCCAGCGGCGCCATCTCGGTGGCCACGAAAGAGACTTTTTGGAAAATGACGAGCGCGCGTGCCGCTGCGCGAACGCAAACGATGATGCACGAGATCGCAGCTGAATATTTGGCTTGGGGGGGCGAGACAGAAGAAGCGATGGCGCACATCGAGGCGCTCGCCCTGTTGCCTTTCGTCAATCTCGCGTGGCTCGATCGCTGCCCGAATCTCGCACCGATGCGCGCAGATCCTCGCTTCGCACGCGTTCGCGCGGTGACGGCCACGCGCGCAAACGAACTCTGGCAGTGAACCCGCGCTTCTGCCGAAGTCTCGATGGAGCGATAGTCACGAACATGACTTCACAAGACGAAGCTCGACTGCGCGTTGATCTCGCTGCGTGCTACCGATTGGTGGCGCTGTTCGGTTGGGACGACGTGGTGTTCACTCATATCTCCGCGCGTGTTGCAGGACCCGAGCACCATTTCTTGATCAACCCGTACGGCATGCTCTTCGAAGAGATCACCGCATCGAGTTTGATAAAAGTCGATGCCGCCGGCACGAAAGTGTCTGCGAGCGAATACCCCGTCAATCCTGCCGGATTTGTGATCCACAGCGCGATTCATGCGGCGCGCGAGGACATCACCTGCGTGCTTCATACTCACACGATCGCCGGGGTCGCCGTGTCGGCACAGACCGGGGGCTTGTTGCCAATCTCGCAACAAGCAACCGTGGCTCTCGCGTCACTTGGCATGCATGACTACGAAGGCATCGCGCTGCGGGACGACGAGAAGCCTCGTCTGGTGCGCGACCTCGGCGACAACGCAGGCCTCGTGCTGCGTAACCACGGATTGCTCACAGTCGGCGCGACGATCGCCGACGCATTTCTCACGATGTACAACCTGCAGCGCGCTTGCGAAATTCAGGTTCAGGCCCAAGCGGGCGGTGCGCCCCTCGTCCCAGTCGCCGCACCGATCCTCGCGGGCGTAAAGGCGAACATCGTCGCCGTGACCAAGGGCCTCGGCGGTGGCCTCGCGTGGCCAGGTCTGTTGCGACGTCTCGATCGCCTCAATCCTGGCTACGCGACCTAGCGACGGCGACGGCCACCGGTGCGGGGACGGGGACGGAAACGCGAGAACCTCAGAGCGTGACGACCGCGCCGCCCCACGTGTATCCACTGCCGAACGCCGCAAACAACACATTCGAACCGCGCTTACAGCGACCCTCACGCCACGCTTCGCTCAACCCAAGAGGGATCGTCGCGGCGGTGGTGTTGCCGTACTTCTCGATGTTGTGCACCACCTTGTCGTTGGGAATGCCGAGCTTCTGACCGACGAATTGGTTGATGCGCAGGTTGGCTTGGTGCGGCACGAAGAGATCGACTTGCTCGGTGGACAAGCCAGCGTCGGCGAGCACCTGACGCGAGACTTCCGGCATTTTCTCCGTGGCCCAGCGAAACACGTGCTTGCCGTTCATCGACGGAAAGTGTTTGCCTTGATCGATCATCTCGTGAGTGAGCCGCGGAATATGTGAGCTAGCGGGTGCCTCGAGCCAGAGATCTTTGGCGCCAGAGCCGTCCGCGTGAAGTCGGATCGCCTTGATGCCCTGCCCCTCTTCTGTGGCTTGGCCAACCACGACCGCTCCGGCGCCATCACCAAAAAGAACCGCAACGTCGCGTCCACGATCGGTGAACTCGACACCAGTCGAATGGACCTCTGCGCCAACGAGCAAGACGTTCTTGTAGACGCCGGCGCGCACCCAAGCGTCTGCGATCGACAAACCATACAAAAAGCCAGAGCACTGATTGCGAACGTCGAGCGCGGGAATGCCGACCATGCCGAGCTTGTCTCCGAGGAAACATCCAGAGCCTGGGAAGTTATGGTCGGGCGACAATGTGGCGAAAATGATCGCGTCGATGTCTGCGAGCGTGCGGCCCGCGTGCTCGAGCGCCATCTTGGTGGCAGGCACCGCAAGGTCGCTCGGCCCTATGCCGCTGTGCTCGATGTAACGCCGCTCTTTGATGCCGGTTCGCTGTACGATCCACTCATCGCTCGTCGTCATGAGCTTCGA
>JAYVXK010001017.1:0-3696 GCA_043785265.1 Myxococcales bacterium
AACCTGACGCCAGGCAGCGCAAAGGTCGAGTGCGAACCCGGCAAATTGCAGGGCGAATGCTCAGCGATGTGCGAAGGCACGTGCGAAGTCAGCGGCGGCGCAAAGTGCGAGGGCGACTGCTCCGGCAAGTGCGACGCAAAGATGACAGGCCGATGCGACGGCAACTGCGACGGCACATGCGACGGCAAGCCCAGCAAGGCAACTTGCACCGGCAAGTGCGACGGCAAGTGCGACGCGCAAATCAGCGGCTCCTGCTCGGGTTCGTGCTCGGGTGGCTGCAAGCTCAAGGCGAAGGCGGAGTGCAAAGGCACTTGCTCAGGTAGCTGCTCGGTGGAGATGAAGGCCCCGCGTTGCACCGGCGAAGTGAAGCCCCCGCAGATGAGCGCAGAATGCAAAGCCCATTGCGACGCGAAAGCAGAAGCAAAGGTCACATGCACTCCCGCACGAGTCGGCGCACGCATTGACGGCGGCGCAGATGCAGCCCTCCAAGCGAAGTTCAAGATGGCTCTTGAGAAGAACTTCCCCATCATCGCGAAGATTGCTCTTGGCTTGGCCCCACGCGCAGTGAAGCTCGTCGGCAACGTCCAAGAGATCGTCACTGGTTTGCAGAGCACCGTGCAAGGCGCAGCAAGCGCTGGCGGTGTCACGGGCGCACAGCTCGTGGGTTGCGTCGCGGCGCCCTTCAAGGGTGTGGGCGATGCAGCAGCAAGCCTGCAAGCCAACGCCAAAGTCAGCGTTGACGTGAAGGCGAGCGCAGAGTTCCACGGTAGCGGCAGCGGTTCAGCCTCAACCAAGTGAACACGAAGTAGGCTTCTCTTAGGGGAGGCGTGGCGGAGCGGAGATGCGCGAGAGCGTGTCTCCGTTTTGCTTTTGTATCTCGAGCGATCACCTCCACCTTCAGGTTCATAAGAACGCGAGCGGGCGCACGGGCGGAGAGTCGACGGAGAGGAACGTTGGCATGTTGAGTTTTTGAGCCATGTTTCCACATGCGTTCGAAGAGCTCCGCCCGTGCGTGCTCGTGCAAAGAGTCATTGCGATGAGCGTGCCTCCAAGCCCTGCAAGCGATTTCGCGTAGTTTGCGACGCGCCCCTCTGGCCCGGACACCCGCGGCCTGTCCCGCGGACACTGACTCCTGCAAACCCGCTAAAATCAGCCACTCTGGCGCTGCGCGAGCTTTTCTCGGCGAACGCGATATGTTCTTTCTCCTTCGGGCGTTACTGCCTCGACCCCCCATGGCCTCTCAAGCCCTCTTCCTTTCGCCGTCACTTGGCCGTTCGGCTCCCATCGCCACCGAGGCGGATGACACTGCCCGCGCGCTTCGCGGCGACATCGTTGCCTGGAATGCGCTGATCGGGCGGCACAACCGTCGGGTCGTCGTCGCATTGCTGGCGCGCGGCGTTGCAGTCGATCGAGCGAAAGACGTCGCACAAGATGCGTGGCTGCGCCTCATCGAACAGCAACGCGCTGGCAATCTGCGCGAGCTCAAGCTGCCGGCTCTCGCCGTGACACAAGCCATCTTTCTCTCAATCGACGCGGCACGTCGCGACGGCCGCGAACGTGCGGCCCAGGGCGACGAAGCCGAAGACATCATCGACCCTTGCCCGGCAGCCGACTTGCGCATGATGAGCGAAGAGCGTTTCGCCACTGCCGAGCGAGTTTTGGCCAAGTGCGGAACGAGCGCGCGGAGAGTTTTCGAACTCGCATATTCGGGCGAGGGGCTGAGTCACGCAGACGTCGCCGAGCGCGTGGGCCTGTCTACGCAACGTGTTCGACAGATTGTGTGCGAGGTTCGCAAGCTGCTGCGTGCGGCGATTGATGGGAGCGAGCGATGAACGATCACATTCAAGTCTCTGCCCTCGAGGCGTACGTCACCGGCGAGCTCGACGACGAAGCCAGTGCGATGGTCGAAACGCACGTGAGCGCCTGCGCAGCGTGCGCAAACCGGTTGATGGGCGAGGCACAGGTCGAGGTCGCATTCGCGCAAGTGGCCGAGCGCAGCGTGTTGCAGACCGAGCGACGTGTCTCGCGCAGGTCGTCATTCGCAGCAGGCGCAGCCATCGCGATGGCCGCCGGTGTGTTGCTTTTCCTGGCTCCTGCGTTTGGACGCGGCGGTCATGACAACGAGCCTCCGACCCCGGGGAGCTCACTCGGGAACACGCCAGCAGTTGCATTCGATCGTCCCATCGCCGTGGACGCGGACGCGTCAGCCTCCACCGCGCAACTCGAACGGGCAGGCGACGCGGCGTTCAAGCTCGGTCGCGACTAGTTAGAGCCCCGAAACAGAACATCGTCGAAGTTGACGACGTTGTCATTCTGCCGCTTGTTCGCGAAGGTGATGCCCACGTACGCTCGCCGCACGTTGTCGAACGGTGCCGGAAGTGGCTTGAGCGAAGTGGTTGCGTGGTTGTTGTCGATGAACACGTCGACCACCGACTTCAACGGCGTGAGAACCAGTCGCAGGTTGATCCACCTGCCCGTTTGATACGCTCCGAGATCAGTCACCGAGGTATCGAGGCCACCATCTGCCAGGGGCTGAAAAATGATCAGGGCAAGGTGATCGAGGATGATTGCGATCGATGCGTCGACGGTACCATTTCCCGAACTGGCAGCGTACGACAGAGACACGACGGGCAGGACCTCCGCATCGACCGTGATCACACGGAGCGAAGCACGCAACGCGAGGGTGGTGTATGCGCCGGTCTTGTCCTCCTTCATGAGTGAGGCAAACGAAGCCCCAGGAGTGTTCGAAGCGGGGACTTCGGCGAGATAGGACTGCGAGGGGCTCAGCCAGATCGACTTGTCGATGCTATTGGCTCCGTTCACGGTGAAGGCGGTCGTCCACCCAACAGCAGGCTGGCCCATGTTCTCGAACATCGTGCAGAGAATCGTTCCGGGTAGCGGTATTGCGCAGTTGACTGGCGGTTCGGCGGCGTCGGGTTGGGACGCGTCCACGAACGCATCTTCTGGCGGTTTCGCGTCCGGCGCGTAATTGTCGCTCATCGCTGAGTCGAACGAACCATCAGCATCAGCCTTCACGACGAACACGTCGCTGCTGCAGGCCGAGAGGACGACGAAGCCAAGGAGGAAGCGTGAAGAACTCATCGAGGCATGATGACACATCCAATGTCCCGAGTCCGCGTGTCGCCTCTTGGGCGCGCGCGAAACTCTCCACTCCGTTCAACCACCTTCTGGCGTACCAGCGCCTCCGGGCGGCAGCGGGTTTGCTTCGCGTTCGAGGTATCTGAAGATGGTGCGTGGGTCGACGCCGAGGTCGCGCGCGGTTTGTGTGCGGTTGCCGTTGTTGCGTTCGAGCACTTCGAGCACGTACTTGCGTTGAAACTCTTCTTTTGCCTTTTCGAGCGGCAAAATTGGGTTCTCCGCGTCTTTGCCGAGATCGAGATCTTCAGGTGCGAGCAGAGATCGATCGCAGAGGACGAGCGCCTTCTTCAAGCGGTTTTCGAGCTGACGAATGTTGCCTGGCCAGGGATATTTTTTGATCGCGGCAAGTGCCTGCGGCGTGAACCCTTGAATGTGTGAAACCATCTCGTCTGCGTATTTGCTGAGGAGCGCTTTGGCGATGATGAGCACGTCATCGCCACGATCGCGCAGCGGCGGGAGCCAGAGATTGACGACATTGAGTCGGTAGTAGAGGTCCTCTCGAAAACGGCCCCCGCGAATTTCGTCCTCGAGCACGCG
>JAYVXK010001018.1:0-3693 GCA_043785265.1 Myxococcales bacterium
GTGGCGCAAGGGTCGCTCAAGGGCACTGTCTATTACAACTCGTACAGCTCACCGCTTGCCGGCAATACGGGCGCAGTACTCAAGGTTCAAATGACCAAGCAGGTCGTTCAACCCACCGTGCTCCTCAGCGGGTGCAACACATGCCATGCAGTCAGCGCCAACGGCAACGTGCTGGCAGACAGCGCAGGTCACTCCAATGACGCGACTTGGGATCTGCAAAACAACACCAAGCAAATGGCCACCGGCCCCGACCATTTGTTTAGCTTTCCTGCACTCTACCCAGACGGCACCTTCCTATTGTCGTGCGCGACTCTTCCTGGCAGTTGGCCGCCCAACATTCCTGGTATGAGCGGCGACACAGACTCGGCCCTCTACAATACCAAGACGGGCAACAAGATGTCGGCGCCTGGCTTCGATGGGAAGATCCACAAGGCGCTGATGCCGATCTTCTCGCCTGACGGGACCAAAGTCGCGTTCAACCACTTCGAAACAGGAGCGGGTCACACACTCGCGGTCATGGACTTCGACGTGAAGACCAAGACGTTTTCGAACCTCGTCGATGTGGTCAACGATCAAACGCACTACGTCGGATGGCCTGCATTCTTGCCGGATTCGTCAGCTGTGCTCTACCACGCAGACGATCATCAAGACTTTGCGACGTGGTCAGGCGCGAAGGCAAACTTGATCATGGTCGACATCAAGACCAAGCAGCAGACTCCGCTCGGTCTGCTCAATGGCATGAACGGCTCGAACACCTACCTACCCTATGGTGCGGCCGAACAAAACCTCAACTACGAGCCCACCATTTTGCCTGAGGCAGTGGGTGGTTACTTTTGGGTGCTCTTCACCAGTCGACGCGATTATGGAAATACCATCGTCACGGGTTCTCAAGACAACCAAGAGCGCAAGAAACTCTGGGTCGCTGCGATCGACATCAACGCCAAGCCCGGCAAAGATCCGAGTCACCCGGCCTTCTACCTCACAGGACAAGAACTGTCCGCGGGCAACATGCGCGGCTTCTGGGCACTCGACCCGTGCAAACAAAACGGCACCTCGTGCGAGAGCGCAGACGAGTGCTGCAACGGCTTCTGCCGGCAGGTCACGGAGTCAGATGGCGCGATCGGACGCGAGTGCGTTCCGCCCCCAACGGGCTGCGCACAAGAGTTCGAGAAGTGCACCACAGCGGCTGATTGCTGCGGCGTCAATCAAGGCTACTTGTGCATCAACGGGCGTTGCGCCGTGCCGCCAGTCAATTGAGGAGCGTCTTCATGACCAGTCATCGTGTCTTGGTGGCTGCGCTCGCGGGCGCCGTCGCGATGGGCCTCTATTCTGCGTGTGGCAGCGACGACGGCTCGTCCCCTTTTCCGCCTACTGGTCTCGACGGTGGCACGACAGACGAGAGCAATCCCTTCGTGACCAATGACGCAGCCCCCGTCATTTTGGAGATCAAACCACCGAATCCGGTCATCAATTTTCCAGCGCAACCCAATCAAGCATTTCAAGCATTCGTCACTGGGTCGACCACACCCATCCCTGCCGCATGGAGTGTCGATAATGCGCTCATTGGTACGATCGACAATGGTGGACTCTTTACTCCGGCGGGCATCATTGGCGGTGTCACCAATGTCAATGCCACAGCAGGTAAGGCCAGCGCATCGACGACCGTCACGGTCAACCTGCTGCTTAGCGAGAACCCAGGCAATGTCGACGCCACCACTCAAGGAAAACTCAAAGCAGGTGGGAAGGCCGACTCGGCGTTTCGTTGGCTCTACCCCTATGACCAAACGATCTTCCCACGGGGCATCGACGGCCCGAAGATGCAATTCGACGGCGCAGCACCTGACGCCGTTTATGTGCACATCACAACCAAATATCTCGAGTATCAGGGCTTTTTTGGGGCATCCAACCCTGGAAGGGTGAGCCTGTCGGCCGCCAGTTGGAAGAGCATCACACTCAGCGCAGGCGCCAACGATCCCGTCACTGTGGAGGTCACCAAGATCTCAGGCGGCGCGGTCACTGGACCCGTCAAGGAGACATGGGCGATCGCTCAAGGGTCTCTCAAGGGCACCGTCTATTACAACACTTACAACTCGCCTCAGGTGAACGGTACGGGCGCGATCATGCGCATCAAGCCGGGCACCGCAGCAGATGTCTACATTGGTGGATGCACGGTTTGCCACGGGGTGTCTTCCAATGGGTCGACCATCACGAGCGGCATCGCTTGGGGCAATGGCAACCCACTTCAGAGCGGTACCTTCCCAGTTGGGACGAACGCAAACCCACCCCCACAATACAGTGAGAATCTTGGTCGCTATTCGTTTGGCGCGCTCGCTCCAGACGGCGCTCTCGTGCTGACCAATGGTATTCCGTCGCAGTACACCATCCGTGGTTTGTCTGGGGCCACCACCTCTGAGCTTCATGACACCAAGACCGGTGCCAAGGTCGCTGCGCCTGGGTTCGACGGTGTCGTCACCTACGCGGTGATGCCGTCGTTTTCGCCAGACGGCGCGAAATTGGTCTTCAATCGTTACGACACGGGCCAAGGGCACACGTTGTCCGTGATGGATGTCACAGGAGGCGGGAAGACTTATGGCGGTCTCGTCGATGTGGCCCATGATCAAACGCACATCTTGGGCTGGCCATTTTTCACCCCTGACGCCGCGCATGTCTTGTTTCACTCTGGCACTGACTACGGCACTGAGAACTCGACTGCAGACTTGAACGTGGTCGATCTTGCAACCAAGACAGTGACCGCTCTGTCGATGATGAACGGTTACAACGGCAGCACGAACTACCTGCCTTACGCCGACGCCGAGGCACACAAGAACTACGAGCCGACGGTGTTGCCGGTCGCCGTGGGTGGATACTACTGGGTCGTGTTCACGAGTCGGCGTGTCTACGGCAATGTCGTGGGCAACAACGTCAACCCCTATGTGCAGAACAGCACCCGCAAGAAACTCTGGGTCTCTGCCATCGACATCAACATGACCCCAGGCAAAGACCCGAGCCATCCTGGGTTTTACTTGCCGGGCCAAGAGGTCGACGCGGGCAACATGCGCGGCTTTTGGGCGCTCGACCCGTGCAAGCAAAACGGCAACACCTGCGAAACAGGCGACGAGTGCTGCGGCGGCTTCTGCAGGAGCCAAACAGAGACTGACGGCGCAACTTCGCTCGTGTGCGTGCCACCCCCGTCGGGATGTGCGCAAGAGTTCGAAAAGTGCACCACAGCGGCTGATTGCTGCGGTTTTAGCAAAGGTTACCTCTGCCTGAACGGGCACTGCGCGCAACCGCCGCCCAACTAGCGCCCACCGTTTTTTGACCCTGGCCGCTCGCAGGTGCCACAATTCAAGTGGGCAGCAAGTCACAAGCGGCGCCTGCGAGGAAATAATGGCCGAAGGGAAGAACTTGGTCGGAGTCGACATTGGTGCGAGCTCGATCAAGGTCGTGCAGCTAAAAGAGTCGCGCAAGCGTCTGGGCGTCATCCGCTATGGCTATGCTCCGTTGCCACCGCAGACCATCGTCGATGGTCACGTGATGAATCGTGGGGTCGTCATCGAGACGCTGAGTCGCCTCTTCGTCGACAACAAGATCTCCTCGAGAGACGTCGCGGTCGGGGTCTATGGTCAAAGTGTGATCGTGCGAAAGATCACCGTACCCATGATGAGCGCCAACGAACTCGAAGAGCAGATCACT
>JAYVXK010001019.1:0-11824 GCA_043785265.1 Myxococcales bacterium
CAACCAGTGCTCGCGAGTCCGTCGCTCCATCGACGCGGACGATCGCATGCGCACGATCTGCTCGAAAGCGCCTGTGGGCTCGCTATGTCAGACGGATACATCGAAGCCTCGGCATCCCGAGCTTGCCAGGCATGATGCACGGAACCTCGCCTACTATCCACAGTCCAATGGGAAGGTCGAACGCGGGCAAAAGACGCTCAAGCACGACGCGATTCGCCTCAGATCAAGGTTTCATCCCGATGCCGGGAGCGGTCGTTGTGCTGCCTCTCTCTTCATCCAAAAATGACCTTGGAATAGTCGCGAGTGAGGCCTTGCCGAAGGCGACCTTTTACGGCGAGTAACACTCTGTAAGGTCGCTATCCGCGCCCAACAAACGCTGCGCTGCGATACCTCTTCCCCTCGGGCAGCTCGTAGCTCACGAGCAACCCAAGCGCCGCAAGCCCATCGAGCACCTCCTCGGCGTCTTTCTCTTTCGCGCCCTTGAACGCGCGCGCCACGTCGCTCGCGCTGTGCTCCGCGTTCGTCTTCACGACGATCTCGCGCACCGCGAAGATCTGCTCGGGCAACTTCTTCGGCCATGTCGCGATGGCCACTGCGACGGGCGCCGCCTCGTCGGCTTCGTCCTCTGTTCCGGTGAGCGCGACTTGCGCCATCGCGGGCTTGGTCTCGCTCGGATTCTGAAACTCAGGCCGCAGCCATCGCACGATCCCACGCCGCTCTTCGTCTGCGCGTTCTTTGTTGAGCGCGACGAGTCGCTCGAGGATCTGTTCGTCGGTGAGATCGTGCGGCCAGCCGTAGGCGTCGAAGACTGCAGCGTCGAGATCGTCGTGGAGTTTCTTAAGCACGGAGACGAGACCTTGCTCGTGGATGACCTTGTCCTTCGCCGTGAGCTGTTCACCCAAGCGGAGCTTCTCCACAACGTTGTACATGCCGGTGACGGTGAGCTCGGGATTCGCGGCCTGCTGACGCTTGCGATGGGCGTCGATCTCCTCCGCCACCTTCGCAATCCGCGCGCGCCGGATGTCGTCTGATTGGGGAAACGCGAACGGCTCAAAGCACTTCGTCTTGTTGTAACGAGGGTCGTTGCCAACACCTAAGCGCCCGCCGGTGGCGAGCGCCCACGTCACGTGGATCCGCGACGACATGACACCGAGGAAGAACGCGTGATCCAGGCCGATCGCAAGGACGGGATGCTCCGGCAAGGTGCCCGCTGGTACGAAGACGAATACTCGATGTTTCGACGTCTCCGGCGTCACGATAAAGCGCGGCAGCCCTTGAACGACGTGCCGCGTATTGGGCATCAACTCTGAGAAGAGCCACCAACGGTCTCGCCGGAGAGCGCGACGATTCGTGTCGCGCTCCGGCTTCACTTGCACGAGCACGCGTTGAAACGCGGTCGGCGCTTCGTGTTGAGCCTGTTCGGCAGAGCGACCGTAGAAGTCGATCACGCGAGCATCCCGTCGCTTCTGAAGAATGTCCGCACCGCTGACGATCGGTTTGATGACGGCAGTTGAGTCGGGCATTGCGTCCGACGTCGAAAGCAAAAACCCGCGGCCCCCGAGCATCACTCCCGCGCTCGTGAGCCCGCCGTTTGAAGCCAGAGAGACCGCGCCGGACACGTTGGCGCCGACCTTGAGATCGGCGTGGACCACACCTTGTGTCTCAGTGAATCCGACTTCGACAGCTCCATCCTTCGACTCGCCCGCGCACTCGCGCGTTAGCATGAGCCTCCACCCCTCACCGATGCCCGACGCCCCCACCGTCATCGCGATTCGGACCGACGCGCCGTTCTCGCTATCCACCCACGGGTGATCCGGAATGGCAAACGTGAGATGGACCGGCGTGGGAGATTCCAGTGCGGCGCTGACAACACGACGGTTGAAGACTTGCGTGATGCTGTTGGTGGTGACGAATCCGAAGCGAACACTCTTGCCGCTCGCGACCGCTCTCGATGCGATGTGCCACCAGTACATGACGAAGTCGGCGCTGTCGGGGACTGCGCTCTCGTAGACCAACCGCAAGGCCTCGACATAGCCCTCACCAAGCATTGAGAGCAATCGCAGTTTTCCCAAGAACGGTGGATTGCCAACGATGAACTCGGCTTCGGGCCACTCGGCTCGGCGCGGGTTCAGGTACCGATAGATCGGCGTCTGCGCGCTCTCATCCGGCACGTCTTCGCCCGTCACCGGGCTCTTCTTCATCGTCACACCATCCCACCGCGTGACGGGCTTCCCGGTCTTCTCATCGCGCACGATCTCCTCGGAGTCATACGCGAGCACGGCGTCGCGGCATTCGATGTTGTGGTAGTCGCGCAGCACAGGCTCCGGTACGGGAATGGAATTGCCATACTGACGAAAGTGCCACTGCAGATACCCAATCCAGAGCACCAGCTCGGCGATCTCTTTCGCCCAGCGCTTGATCTCGATTCCATGAAACTGCTCGGGTGTCACGCGCAGACCTTCCATGTGCAGCACGGTCTGCTTCGCACCTAGCGACTCGAGTAGCGCGAACACCTCCGCCTCGAGTCGCTTGAACAAATCGAGTGTCACATACAGGAAGTTCCCGCTGCCGCACGCAGGGTCGAGCACGCGTGTCTTGCAAAGCTTCTGGTGGAAGGCGCGCACCTCGTCGACCGCAGTCTTGATGGCGGCCTTCTCGGCTTTTTCGGTCTTCCCTTCTGTGGCGACGAGCTGTCGCACGTGGGCCTGAACGATCTCCCAATCAGCACGCAAAGGATCTTCGATCGTCGGACGCACCAGCCGTTCGACATAAGCCCGCGGCGTGAAGTGCGCGCCCAGCAGATGACGCTCGCGCGCGTCGAGAGCACGCTCCAAGAGAGTGCCAAAGATCGCAGGCTCGACGTCTGCCCAATTGCACTCGGCCGCGACCAAGAGCAGTCGCAACGCGTGATCGTCGAGCGGCAATGCTTGCGGCTGCGCGAACAAACCTCCGTTGAAGCGCATGATCTTCGCCGCGATGCCAAACTGGTGACCGCCTTCGTTCATCGTCCGCCAGAGCGCCTCCACACCACCGGTGAACGAGGCGGGGCTGGGGATCCACAAATCGCGGATGGCGTTCGTGAACACCTTTTCGGGGAGCAGTCCGACGTCTTCGGCGAACATCGTGAACAGGCAACGCATCAAGAACTTGGCGACGAGCTCGGCGTCATGCCCTTCTGCCTCCAGTCGCTTGGCGAGGTTCGCGAGATATCCCGCCACCTCACGCGTCACCTTCATCGATTGCTTGGAAGGGTCGAGCGCGTGCGGGTCCGTGAAGATCGCGCGGAGCGTCGCCTCGTGTTTGTCGAGATCGCGAAGGAAGATGCGCGAGGCCTGCGCATTCGGAAAGGGGCGATAGTCGTGCGAACCGTCGAACGTCGCGTACAGATCGAAGCAATACCCAAGATCGCAGGTCACGAGGAACGGCGGCGGCTTGTCGAAGGATCGCGCGTATCCCAACGCCTGACCGTACGCGTCGCGCATCGCGATGTTCCACGCAGGAGTCTCGCGCTTCGCAGTGCCCAGTTTCTTCGACCCAGCCTCTGAGCCTTGCTTCGCTTCGAGGATGAAGCAACCCTCCTTGAAGAGATCGATCTTCCCAATGGTGACCACGCCTCCAGGGTGCGGCATCCTTGCGTCGCGCTCGAACACGTAAACGTCGTGCTCGGGATCACCTTTGTTTGGACTGGGTCGCGGTACGCCGATCACGTCGCAGAGATCGATCAAGAAGGCGTCTTTGTTTGCCCGCTCCGACGCGCCGGAGGCTTGCCAGCGAGTGATGAAGGCATGGCGGTTCGACATGAACGGCGAGATGCTATCACTTGACGCACGTCGGATTGGCGCATCAATAGCAAAGTCCCAACCGCGATAAAGTTGGGCAAGGGGCACGGCAGCTGTACCCTCGTCCCAATTGACCATGAAGGAGAAACGTTGGGACGAACTCCTTGTCTACAAGCTGGAGGGCGCGCGCTTCGACGATCACGCGGGCATTGAGCTGCGCGATCTCGGTGGCCTGTACCACCTGCACGAGTTGATTCTCGAAATCGCGAAGGCCGAGTTTCGCGTACGGTTAGGTCGCGAGCGAGTGCTGAAGGGCGCGGACGATCTCGTCGACATGCGTATTCGAGCGTTCGAGGATGGGTGCGTTCAGGCGCGGGTATTCTTGCGACGAAACGACTCGTCCGAACCAACACAGCCGACGCTCTTCGCACTTGGGGAGAGCCCTGCGCCGTTGACGTTGGAGGAGGAGTTCATTGAGTCGGTGCATCGCGCCGCGGCGAGCATCGAGGTCGCGCTCGCGGCAATTCAACGAGGCGCAAGTCTACCATCGTGGATGCCGTCGACGACCGTGAGCATGCTCCAGAAGGTCATTGCTCCGGCGCGAGAAGATGAACGACTGACAATTCGCGCGGTGCGGCAGGATAACGTCGAGTCGCTTTTCGCTCAGCCCGAACGCGCGCAGTTTGTGGACCCCAAACCTGAATTGCCAATGGTGGCGTCTACCCCGCCGATTGAGCAAACTAAGAGCCCTGACTCTGAGCGAGATAGACCATTCGCCGACTCAGAAATTGGTGCAATAGCAGCACGCTCCAGCCTACTGCCGCGCGCTCCGTTGGATCCGCCTTCCACGACCTTCAACCCGTTGCCAACCCGTCCTCTGGCCGTGGAAAGACCTGCGGTTCCACCCGTTGTCGATCGCGAGCTTCGTAGCCAGATCGATGCGCGCGCGGAGGTCGATCGGCGCGAGCGCGAAGCGGAAGCTGCCCAAACGTTCGTTCGAGCACGAGTCCTCGAGGGCGAGGTTCGTATGGTGGACCTCGACGGTCGGTTCCGTCTGCGCCTTGAAGATAAGAGCGACGTCATCGTTCACATGAGCAAGCAACACGAGCGCGAGGTGACTACATCATTGCACGACCATGAGCGTGTACGCCTTCGCGTCCGAGGGCCTGCGGTGCACGGTGTCTCTGGTGCGATCAAGACAATCACCGCGGAGAAAGTTGCGGTCGTCCTCCCTCCCGATCCCGCC
Organism: Myxococcales bacterium; assembly: GCA_043785265.1. GTDB lineage: Bacteria > Myxococcota_A > Polyangia > Polyangiales > Polyangiaceae > JANYHY01. Next base: position 5,026 of record JAYVXK010001019.1, read on the forward strand.
GCGTGGAGTGAAGCGCTTTTTGAGCGTCTCGCTCGGGACGCCCCGCAAGAGCTAGTAGCTCTCCTTCAAGGCAACACGTTGCCATCGCACCAGCTCACATTTGCGGCAGAGATCGCGGGCAGGCTAATGTCAACGGAGATGGTGGTGGAGCCTTTGCTCGAACTTCTACGTCACAGCTCCGCAGTCGTTCGTGAAGGCGCAATTTACGGTCTTGCACACCACCTAGACGTCGCTCGCGTAGTGGAGCAGCTGAGATCGATAGAGACCGGCGATCCTAGTCCAGGGGTGCGGGCTGCCGCGACCGGTGCGATCGAGGCAAGACAATGAGCGGCTCATTGTTACTGCGTCTCGTCCGCAGACTCACTTCCCTCGAACTGCAAACCATCGACGACTTCATCCAGGTCGAGTGCATCGATCGAGATCGAGGCGGGCTTGATCTCGCGCCATCGGTGTTTGATGTAACGGAGAGCCACGTCACGCAAGTCACAGCCGAGTTCGAAGCGAGCTTCTTTGATCCGCGAAAGCGCGACCAACTCGCCCTCACTATTACCAAGGTTGAGGGCCTCGATATCGCTGCAGTACGCGCCGATGGCTCGTTTGCGTTCATGCGGGAACAGCACCGCGAAATTCGTCTCTTCGACGTAAACGAACTCCGGGAGTTCGTCCAACGCATGACGCCGTGGTTTGAGCATCAAAGATGTACCCGAGCCAGTGCGATGGGAGCGTATGTCGCCTCTCGCTTGGCAGAATCCGACTTGGAATGGGACGCGCTTTGCAAGGTACGAACGAAGTGGCGAGCGTTCGCAAAAAAGTTTGAAGCGCAGTTGGAGATTCCTGCTGCCGACGCGCAGGTTTACGTTCAGGGCGATGCCGCATCAACCGAAGCGAGCAATTCGGTGAACGAGTCCACAACGACAGCATCTTCGCGTGAAGCCGATCTAGACCTTTCGGCACCGAGCAATACGGCGCGATCAACGGACGATGCCTAGACGGAAAGCAGAGCCAGCCTGCCCGTAGATCCTCTGCCGCCGTTGCCGCCATTGCCGGCAAATGGCCCACCTCCGCCTCCGCCACCCCCGCCGCCGCCAGCGCCGCGATTGGCGAGTCCGTCGACCCCATTCACTCCGTTCCCGCCCACGCCGACCGCAATGGCAGCCCCACCGTCGCCCCCTGTTGGCCCAATGCCGCCCGGACCTCCGCCTCCACCACCACCGGCCCCGCCGCCGAGATGCCCTACAACAGGCGCCCCGTGTGCGCCAGGTGCCCCGCCGATGAATCCCTGCACCGACTTCGAACCCTGACCTGAGGGATACGCCCCGCTAGAAATCCCAAACCCTCCACCCCCAGGCCCGCTCGCCACCGCATTCGCATCGGTCAGCACCGGCAACGCCTTCACACTTCCGCTCGTTCCAAACCCGCCTGGTGAAATCACATTCGTCCCAGGCTTCGCACCATTGAACCCAGCCGCGCCGCCCATGCCACCGGCAGCCACGACCACCAGACTCGCATCCGTCGCGATGATGGATGTATCGCCCCCATCACTCCCAGCCAACGCACTGGTTCCACCCGCGCCACCGTCGCCGATCGCGATCGTGTGAAGCACTCCAGGCGTCGCGTCCACTTCAACGATGCTCAGCTGCGCGCCACTTCCACCTCCGCCACCAGAAGTCCCATCCGTGTTTGTGCCACCACCTCCACCTCCGCCGCCTCCGCCGTACGCGACGATCCTCACGCGATGCACATTCGGCGGACACGTCCACGTGCCTGATGCTGTGAACTCATGCACGTATCCGGTCACACACGTTTGCAACCACCGACCCGGTCCGACAGTCGGCTTCACCACGGCGGGTCGATCCTCCGCAGCGGTCGCGGCAGCATCGAACAGATACCCCCCGTAGCGCATCACAGTTCGCAACATTCCGGTCGGCACTTTGGTCGTGTCGATCGCCGCAAGCGTAGGAAGATCGACCAACGGCACCACCGCCGCCTGCATGCTCGCGGTACGATCGCCCAGCGCCTCGTACGCGACATTGAACGTCGCCGCGGCAGGCGGATCGCTGTCGTCCGGAATCAAGAAATCGCTCGGAAACGCGAGCGGATCGCCTGCGTAGGGTTTCATTGCGAAGGCTCCCCGTCTGGTTCCCTGTCTGGCTCGCTGTCTGGTTCCCAGAAGCGACACGACGCGCTGCGATCGCTCGAGACGCGCGAACCCGGAAACAGCAGATGCTTCGCGCTCCACTGACCCCAGCGACCATTCGGCCACGAGCTCGGCACCACAGGATCGAACAACGACGCGTCGTACGTGAAGATGACCGCGCGCACGAACGAGTGCGCCGACTTCCACTGCGCGAGCAACCCGCGAATCGCATCGACCTCTTCGCGCACGACTAGATGCCCGAGACCGGTGGTCCGCGAGCCGAGCACAGCTCCGGGCGAGTTGAGCTGAGGTCCACTCTCACTCCACGGAGGCGTGTAGACAACGACCCAGACCTCCGACCAGTAGCCCGCGCGTTCCGCATTGCTCTTGCTGTCCCAGTCCCAGCTCACAGCATCGCGCGTGAGTGCGCCGCTCGGATCGATGGAGATGCACGTGCCCGCGCGGTTCACGACACGCACCCTGGGGTTGCCCTGCACATACTCGTGAATCGATCGTGCGATGGCTTCTTGGCTCCCTGCGATGCGCCAACGATCGAGCCAACCGGCGAGACGCTTCCCATACCGGAAGTCGCTCTCGCCTCTGCCACGGATGATTCCGCGACTGCGTCCGATCAGCGCGAGCGCCGTCGGAGTTCCGCGCCCAGGCCACGCGGCTTGCACTCCTTGCACGAGGCGATCGGTCGCGTCATCGAGCGGAGCGATCATCGCCTGCAAGGTTCGGAAACCCACCACGGCACCCGACGCGACACGCTCGCTGAGCCACGGCGGAACGATGCGCCGAAGCGACTCGCGAAAGAGTTTGCGCGAGCTCATGCAGCCTCCACGATGCGCACGTCGACGGCTGCTGCGAGTGTCGCGACTTCGCCCGCCTTCAGTGGAAGATCGGAAGTCGCGCCATCGATCGCATAAATGCTCGGATGCGCCGACTTCGCAGTTCCAGCGATGCCCTCCGCGTACAGATATCCTTTGGTCGACAGCGGAGGCTTGGGGATCCCTCCGATCGGGTAACTCGCGACGAAGCCCTCGAGCTTCTTCTCGACGGAGGTCTGGATGTCATCGGCCGACATTCCATCGGTCCGCTTCGCCCAAACAGTGAGCGCAGACTTGAACGCCACCGGCTTCGCCGCGAGCACTTCCACCGTCACCGTGTCGGGTCGTGCGATCGCCTCGATCGAACCTCGAATCGCATCGAGATCGGGCAGGGGTGGAGGTCCCGAAGGAGACGCGACATAGACCGTCACGCGTCCAGTCGACGACGATGGCGAGACGGACAACCGATTGACCGCGACCGGCGAGCCGTCCCCGCGCTTCGCCGTGCGCACCGCATACGCATAGGCTCCGCGCGGACCGAGCAGCGAGAGCGCGGCGAGCTTGTCGCGACATCGCTGACGCAGATCGACATCGCTCTCCTCTTCGCTCCCCACGATGGCGGTGACGTTGGTCACCGTCACACGCAGCAACGTGGTCTCGAACTCTGTGACAGATGCCGGTGCTGCGCTGCTCGACGACCCAGCCTCGACCGCCTCCACATCGATCACCAGCGTCGCACCAGGCCCGAGCGAAAACCCAGCCAGATTGGTGAACGCCTTCTTCGTGGTGGACGACAGCGCGCGAAATTCGCGAGGACCGAAGTTGAACAAACCTCCGCCCGCGTTGACCAGCGTCAACTTCCCAGTCGCGAACGTCGCTGGGATTCGCTCGACGCCGTACACGTATCGCGCGAGGAGCGTGAGCCACGCGCCCTCCGATGTCTCGAGGAAACCAGCCTTGGTCACCTGCACGATGAGCGATGAGAATCCTGCGTACGTCGCCGCGACGACCCGAAGCATTGTGCGTGCGACGCCTCCCTTGCGCCACGATCGCGCCGGAACACTCAGCGCTTCGAGCCGCGACAGGAAGTCCTCCATCACCTCGTCTTCGGTTGGAGACTTGAGAAGATCGTCAATCGTGATCACGCGAGCCTCCGAACGCCTCGCGCGTCGGAGCGCACACGGATGCCCAGCTGTTGGTCGTTGGCTTCGAGTGCGATGTCGACGAGCACGACGCCCACTTCCGGCAACGTGAGAGTCGCGACGACTGCATCGACGCGCGAGTCTTTGCGCATCTCGGCTTCAATGCGTGCCTTGAGGCTGGGCGCATCGAATGGACCGGAGAGCGCGTCCTCGAGTCCGAGACCGCGATCGGGATCGTCGAGATTGCTCTCGGGTGGCTCGATGAGACGGTGGTAGAGATCTTGCGCGAGTTCCTCCAAGGGATCGCTCGTTTCGGACGCGTACGGATCGAGATCGTCGACAGCGCGGAGGTCTGTCATTTCAGTCTCACGAGCGCGGACGAAAAATCATAGGAAGTGCCCAGCCACTTGCCGAGCGCAGTCTTCAGCGCGGCGCCTCCGTCCTGTTGCACCGGTGCCCAGCCAGTGATCGCTTTGCGAAGATCGGCAACGCATCGCGCGAGTTCATCGCCCTTCGCCGCAGGCGACACCGCGCCTTTGCCCAGCTCGATCGCAGAGGTCGCGTCGAGGGTCAGGGTCAGTGGCGGCTCGGACTGGAACGACACCACCACGGGCTGGGCGGGATCGCCCTCCACGAAGCCGAGCAAGACTTCGGTGCCTGGAGTGATCTCCGCTGAGAGCCCCGCCATGCCTGGCCAGACGGAGATAGGCAACACGTCGGGAACGACACCACCAGGTTTGATCGCTTGAAGCAGCAAGCGTCCATCAGAGTTCTGCGCGACGACCCGATAGCGATAGAGCCGAAGGTGCGTGACTCCCACCGAGTGATTCGCAGCCGAGCCGAGTGCAGCCGTGAGACGCGAGAAGGGAGAAGTTCCACACCAGGCAAGCGCACGACCTCGCCCATTCGCGAACGTCAGCTCGACATCACGAACAACCGCACTTCCGAACCGCGCATCGCTGAGCGTGGTGCCTGGCCACACGATCGCATCCGTCGCGAGCTCAGCGAGTCGCAAGGAGGGATCCCACGACAGCACATCCAGATCGGCTGGCGGAGGGACCGGAAGTCTGGGCTCGACGTGTGTGACACCGCTCGCATCGACGAACCAGTCTCGATGCCCAAACACCATGGAGGCAGCACCAGCCGCGCGCACGAAGTGATTGCCGAGCAGGACTGGCTTCGGATCGACCACAGTTTCGCCCAGCTCGGCGGCAGTCGCGGTGAGCGCTGCGTTCGACCACAGACCTGCGTCGTTCTGGAAGTCGCGCGCGGCCACGACGCGGTCCCATCCGCCTCCTCCTGCGACGATACGCACGCGTGCTTTCTCTCCAAAGCGACCCGACGCACGCGCATCGACGGTACCCACGAGGCTCTCACCACCGACGCTCACCGCGACGCGACCTGAGGGCATCGCCTCGGTCGTGGGAAGATCGAGATCGGCCTCCGCGATCCACGCGCCCAGCCAAGGGATCACCAGCCTGATGGAGATCGCCGACGTGGTGCCCACCGCGAGCGAGATCATGAGCCGCCTGCGAGCTTGGCGAGTTCCTTCTGCTTGCGCTGAATCTCCTCATCGAGCGCATCGCGCGCGGTTGGCAACGCAGCGCCCGCAGCGGGAATGGCCGCGGACGGTCGCGCGAGCAGAGGCTTCGGCTGGCGGTATTCCAGGAACTTGATGACACACGTCCAGAGTCCGTAGTCGTCTTCCTCAAACTGCGACACGTCCTCGACCACGACCGCGTGGATGTTGAGCGGAGAGGCCGCGAGCAGCGGGTGGTAGATGCCCAGCGCCTTCGGTCGCGTACCCGACGGAGTTTTCTCCAGATACTTCTTCGCGAACCGCTCCCACGCGACGGCCTGCGACGCGAGCCACAGCACTATCTCGACCTCGAACTTCGCGAGGCCAGCGCCTGTGAAGATCACCCAGGCGCCCGTGAAGCCATACCCTTGCCGCACATCCCAGGTACGAGGCGATCCCGCACCACGAATGCGCGCACGTCCGGGAGACACATCGCCGCCAATGACGAGAAAATCCTGCGTGAGAGTGTCGATGGGATCGATCATGACGAGATCGGGATCCCCGCGCCGAGGAGCGCTTCCTCGATCGCGCGAGTGAGCTGACTGAGAAACGCCGGCGACTGCATTTCGGCGGTTGCAGCAGGAGCCTGGATGGTGACGTGGACCGTGATGTGGGTCGGACCTGCGGCGGTGGCTGCGCGATTTGAACGCGGCAGATTCGCCATCTCATCGACGGCAGCAGCGGCACGCGGAGCGCTTCGCTCTAGACCGGCCGCATAACCGCGAACGGTCTGGTCGCCATAGTCCGCGAACACGCGAGACGGCGAATGGATGTCGAGCGCACCCGTGAACGCTCCCTTCACGCGATCGGCCAGAGATTTGACGCTCTGTTCGAGATCGTGCTCCCTACGTTCGAGGCCACTCAGGAGTCCATCGATGATGTTCGCGCCGATCGCAGCGCCGTCGATGTTGCGGAGCGCGTCGAAGGTGTTTCGCATCGCTTCCACATCGGCGCGCAGCGCGTCGAACGCGCCCACGGTCACATCGGCGACGGTCGCCATGACTTCGAGTTGCGCGACCGCGAAACTGACGGAGCCTCTCACGGCAGCCCCAAACGACTCGGTGGCGATCGTCGCGGCTTCGAGCGCGAGCGCCATGCCGTCGATGTCTTT
>JAYVXK010001020.1:0-3688 GCA_043785265.1 Myxococcales bacterium
GTCTCTAACTTGGAGAGTCGTCTTCCGTGGCGATTGATCGCGAAAGCGTACTCGTAGCCGCCCAGAAATTCGTCGAAAAGAAGAAGTACGACAAGGCGATTGCCGAGTACCAAAAGATCCTTCAGGTCGATCCGAACGACGCTCGGACGTTGCTGAAGGTCGGGGACCTCCAACTAAAAATGGAGGCATATCCTGAAAGCATCGCGACCTACGAGCGCGTGGGAAAGTTCTATGCTGCGCAGGGGTTTTCGCTCAAGGCGATCGCGGTCTACAAGCAGATTCGAGAGATTGTTGGCAAGCATGTGCCGCACCTCGAAGAGCGTTATGGGCATATCGCACCCAAGCTAGCCGAGCTTTACCAACAGCTGGGGTTGATCAGCGACGCACTCGCCGCACTCGACGAAGTCGCGACCAGACTCCAGCGTTCGCAGCGCGATGGCGAGGCGATCGAGATCTTCAAGAAGATCGTCGCGCTCGATCCGACCAATCCACTGCCACACCTTCGGCTCGCTGAGGCCTATTCACGGGCGCGCGACGCAGACGGTGCCGTCGGTGAGTTTGGCGTCGCGGCTTCCCTTTTGGTTCGACTCAATCGCCGCGACGACGCACTGAAGGTGCTCGAGCGGTTGCTTCATCATCGACCCGAGCCCGCACAGGCGCGTCTCGCGGCAGATTTGTATCTCGCGCGCGGCGGTCCGCAGGACGGCATGCAAGCACTCGCCAAGCTGCAGGTTTGTTTTCAAGCCAACCCTCGCGATCTCGACACACTCGGACTGCTCGCGCGCGCGTTCGGCGTCATCGGACAAGCGGCCAAGGGTGTCGAGGTACAAAAGGAGATCGCTCGAATCGCCCGCGATCAAGGTCGTTTTGACACGATGGGCGAGGTCGTCCGCGCTCTCGAAAAAATCGCGCCTCAAGACGAAGCGGTTCGGCAGCTTGCACAAGAATACGAGCAAGCGATCGCCGCGCAGAAAGAGAACGACCTCGAGGAGGTCGAAGCAGAAGAAGCGGAACAATCGCAGCAGGTGCAACTTCCGCAAGTACCGCAGGCTGCTGTGTCCGAGGCCGAGCCGTTCTCGCTGCGCGCAGAAGACACCAACGAAACGCAGATTGAAGAAATCGGCGAGGGACCTGAGGTCATCGAAGAGGGCCAATTCGAGCTGATTGACGAGGTCGACGAGAACCTCGAGATGCGTGTTTCGCAGCTCGTCGCCGACGCTCGAAGTTTCTTGAGTGTGCGCCTGTTCAACAAGGCGATCGAGACGCTCATCGCCGCAGCCGAGATCGATCCACGCTCGATCGACGTTCGTGTGGCGCTGCGCGATGCGTACATCGGGTCGAATCGACAAGACGACGCTGTCGTCGAGATGATCAACATCGCGTCGCTGCAGCTCGACGGACTCGACGGCGATGGCGCGGCGCAGACCCTCCAAGACGCGATGACGATCGACCCGCACAATGCGCGGGCCGCAGAGATGCTTCGTGAGCTCGGGTACGAACTCGTCGAGGATCCGTCGGCGGCCTCACTCGACGCGACGCAAGCGATCCCGCGCGAGCGCTTCGACAGCTACGACCCTGAAGCGCCACTGCCGTCCTACGATCTCGACGAGGTCTCGACGGCGCAGGCAGTCGTACAGCCGGAGACCGAGGCGAGCACGGCGGATCAACCGCTGCCGAGTTTTCCGCTCGACGCACCAGAGAGCGAAGCGCAGTTCGAGCTCGTTGGCAGTCGCGCAGAAGAGGCACCGCCCTCGATGCGTTCGGCGGCGGCTGACATCGAAGAGGCGCTCGAAGAGGCCGAATTCTTCGCGTCGCGCGGCTTGTTCGACGACGCGCGCGCGGTGTTGAGCGAGCAGATCGCTCGCATGCCGAATCATCCGCTCTTGCGCGAGCGACTCGCCGAGATCGACGCACAAGAGCAAGCAGCGCAAAAGGGTTCGGGCACGCGTGCAGTGCCACGGCATCCAAGCGCAACGGGGGACGACGAATCATTCGACATCGCGGCATCACTCGATGCACTCGAAGCACTCGACGTGGCCCCAGAAGCCGCAAACCTCATGAACGAGACCGGCCAGGTCGACGTCGAAGAGGTGTTCGCAAAATTCAAGGAGGGCGTGAGCAAACAGCTGTCGGTCGACGACGGGCAAGCGCACTACGATCTCGGCCTCGCATACAGGGAGATGGGACTGCTCGATGACGCGATGAGCGAGTTCGACATCGCCGCGCGCGACGTCAACCGAGAGTGCGTGTGTCGTTCGATGATTGGCACCATCTTTCTCGAGCGCGGAGAGATTGAGCGCGCGATCGAGGCCTTTCAGACTGGCCTCGCAGCACGCGTGCGTACGCCCGAGCAAGAGACTGTGTTGTGTTTCGAGATTGGCGCCGCCTACGAGACCCATCGACAACCACGAGAAGCTCTCTCGTTTTTTCACCGTGTCGCGCGGCGCGACCCAACCTATCGCGACGTGGAGGAGCGCATTCGCAGACTCTCCAAGCCAGAGGTAAAGCCGCCCATCCGGGCCATCGCGGTGAACGCGGGCGAAGACGAGTTCGATCGCGCGTTCGACGAAATGCTTGGCGACGACGACGTCAAGAAGAAGAAGAGCTGACGCGCAGCGCGTCGAGCAATCGCTGACCGTACGGATCGCTGGTGCCGAGCGAGCTCAGAACCCGAGCGCGTGGTTCACGATGCAAGTAGACCGCACGAAAGATTCGTTCGATCTCGTGGATGCTCTCTTTGGACACGCCTCGGCGCGCGAGACCGACTTTGTTCACAGCCCGCACGCGTGCGCGATCGCCTTGCACGATGACGAACGGAGGCACATCGCGCTCGACCATCGATCCTGCCGCAACGAATGCGCCTTCGCCAATCACCACGAATTGCGCCACGCCAGCGAGTCCGCCAAAGGTGACGTGATCTTCGACTCGCGTGTGCCCTGCGAGCTGCACACCGTTGGCGATCACGCAGTGTGACCCGATGACTGCGTCGTGCGCGACGTGGGCGCCCACCATGAAGAGGTTGTGAGAGCCGATCCTCGTATGCGTGTCTTTGGTGCCGCGATGAATCGTGACGTGCTCGCGAAAGACATTGTGATCGCCGATCACGAGGTGTGTCGCGGCGTCGATGTTTCGCTTGTCCTGCGGCGAACCGCCAACCGCGGCAAACGAGTGAACATCGTTGTGTGCGCCCATGGTGGTCGGGCCCACGACGATCGCGTGCGCACCCACGATGGTGCGTGCACCCAGCGTCACGTGGGCGACGATCACTGCAAATGGGCCAACTTCAGCGTCATTCGCGATCTCCGCTGACGCGTCGATCACCGCACTCGCGTGCCTCATGGGTTAGCCGTCTCGATCCACTACGCTCGCGAGGAGCTCTCCTTGCGCGCAGAGCGTGCCGTCTACCGACGCTTCGCCTTGGAGCTTCCATACGTTCGTGCGGTGGTGCAGCACTTTGACATCGAGGTCGAGCCTGTCGCCCGGAATCACGGGACGGCGAAACTTCGCCTTGTCGATGCCAAGAAAATACATGAGCGACCTCTGAGCGTCGAACGGCTCGCTCGCATACGCCAAGATGCCGCCGATTTGCGCCAGCGCTTCGAGGATCAACACGCCTGGCATGATCGGTCGCGAGGGGAAATGCCCCAGAAACCAAGGCTCGTTCATCGACACGCACTTGTGACCGCGA
>JAYVXK010001021.1:0-3685 GCA_043785265.1 Myxococcales bacterium
GCGCGCGATGCTCCAGGGCAAGCCGATGCCTCCCATCTGCCAGGGTCTCTAAACGCCATTACGCGAAGTGATCGAAGCCGGGACCGAGCCGTCGCTCTGCTTTGTTGGAGCGTAACCACACGCCTTGGCCTTCGGACACTTCACCGATGGCGATGAAGCCAGTGATCGGCGACGGACTCGTGCAGACGATGGCGTAGTCCTCGCCCCCATCCAGCGCGAGGTCCAACGGGTCGCGATCGAGCGCGCGTGCGGCCACGACAAGAGCCGCTGGTAGCGCCGCGACGAGTGCGTATTCGTCGAGTGTGATCTTGATTTTGCTCGCGTTCGCGATGTGTTCGAGGTCGCCTGCCAACCCGTCGGACACGTCGATCGCCGCCGTGGCTTGGGGCGCCATGTGCAGACCATGTTCGATTCGCGCGATGGGTCGTCGCCAAGCCGAGAGCGCGGCTTCTGGTACGGCGACGCCACGCTCGATGGCTTGAAGGCCGCATGCTGCGAGCCCGAGATCTCCTGCGAGCCAAACGCGATCTCCCGAATGCGCGCCTGATCGCGTCACGGGCCGATCTGTCGTGCCCAGCCATGTCGTGGAGATTGACACTTTCTCTCCGCGCGCCAAGTTGCCACCCACCATCGCTCCGGCGAGCGCGTCACAGGCCGCACGCTGACCGCGAACGATCGCTTCAAAAGATTCTTCTGAGTATAATTTTGGCAGCACCACACTCGAAAGAGCGCACCACGGTCTGGCACCCATCGCCGCGAGATCGCTCGCTGCAGCCATCACACTGCGCCATCCGAGGTCTTCGGGACTCAGTAAATCAAAGCGAAAGTGTGTGTCTTCGACCTGCTCGTCCACGGTCCAAACGAGCGAACCGGCAGGTGGACTGAGCACTGCGGCGTCATCGCCGATCGCCACGGTCACATTTGCAGTTTCTCTTGAAAAGATGGCCGCGAGCTTGGTGATGCGAGACCGCTCGCTCATGATCACTCGCGCGTGGCTGTAGGGAGGGTCACCACGAAGACTGCGCCTTTGGGATGGTTGTCTTCGATGCGAATCGTGCCCTCGTGCGCCTCGACGAGACGCTTGACGATCGATAGACCGAGACCGGTGCCACCGAACTCACGCGTCGACGATGAGTCGACTTGGTAGAACGCATCGAACACTTTGTCGCGTTCGACTTGCGGAATGCCGATGCCCGTGTCGATCACACGCACTTCGATCATCGATCGCGCGGGAGCGAGCAACGCAAAGCCGCCGCCGTCCTCGTCGTCAGCGTTGCCACCTGTCGAGCGCGTACGCAGAGTGACGGTCCCGCCTTCGCGTGTGAACTTGATCGCATTGTCGCCCAGATTCGTGAACACCTGGCGGAGACGTTCAGCATCGCCCCTGATTTCAGGCAGTTTGGTGTCTCCTTCGAGTTTGAGTGCCACGTTCTTTTTTCGCGCCGCGGGCACGAGCGTCTTCATGACTTCGCCGATGACGTCTTCGACGCGAATGGTCTCGCGACGCACGCTCATCGTGCCGCTCTCGAGCTTGGAGAGATCGAGTAAGCTCTGAATGAGCCCGAGGAGTTGATTGCCCTTCTCGTGGATCGTCTTGACGAAGTCGGTCTGCTCGGTCGTCATGGGACCTGCGATGCCTTCGCTGAGCATCTCGCTGTAGCCGATGATGCTGGTGAGCGGTGTGCGCAACTCATGGCTCACCGTCGCGAGGAAATTCGACTTGAGTCGGTCGAGTTCTTTGAGGCGGTCAAACGCAGCTTGGAGCCTCTTGCCCTTCTCTTCGAGCTCGCGGTAGCTCTCGCGCACGCTCGCGAGATGCATCTGGCTGGTGAGGAGCGTTTTGTGTCCACTGAAAAGAATCAGATCGAGGGCGCTTTTTAGGTGTTTTGCGATGCGTGTGATCGTCTCGGGCTTGGCGCGCGGCACTTTCACCAGCAAACTCTTCGCGCGCTCGGCATCGATCGACGAGTCAATCTCCAGCAGAGACGACGGCACCTCTTGGACCTCGATGGGCAAAAACGGTCCCAAGATGACGCGACCGATGCGGCGACGTTCGTACTCGATCGAGACGATGCGATACGCGTTGCCCGTGAAACATGGGTGCACGGCCACGCCCGACTCGTCTGGTTCGGTCATCTTCACCGAGCCGACGGTCGCTCCACATGCCGCGCGACCCGCGGCGATGGAATTCACGTAGGCGCAAATCTCGTGTTGACTCGACGTGTCTGCGAGCAGAGTTCCCTCGCTCGAGAGAATGCGCACGGGGATGCCGAAGAGCACATAAAAACTCTGACAGAGTTCTGCGAGCGCGGTGCGGTCAACGAGCTCCTCGAGGCGCACGATGCCAGCCTCGAGATCGAGCGACGGCAGGGAGGGACGCGTGGCTTCCATCACTTCACCTCTCGGTTGATGGAGCCACCCACGCACGCAGCGAGGAGCGTCTGGACGTCTCGTTTGATGCCGAGTTTGCGCACCGCCACGGGCAAGAACTCGTCAGGCTCGAGGCCGAGCGAGCGCGAAAGTTGATGCTCTCTTTCGAGTCGCGTCCACGTCAGGTGCAAGAGCCCCACGAAGGTTTCGAGGACGCCTTCGCCTTTGAGTGCGCTCGCCTTGAACACGGGCTCGCGTCCGCGTTGCGCGAGCGTTTCGACCTCGGCGTCAGCACGCACGTTTGGCAAATCGCGCTTGTTGAACTGGATGACCAGCGGCATGTCTCGAAGCGACATTCCCATCTCTTTGAGGTTCGATCGCAAGTCGAGAAAAGAGGCTGCGTTGTTTTCGGTTTCGGAGAGCTGCGAATCTGCGACGAACACCACTCCGTCAGCGCCTTGCAACACGAGTCGACGCGTCGCCCCGTGCAGCACCTGCCCAGGCACCGTGAAGACCTTCACGCGGACGCTCATGCCGCTGCTTGCTTCGCTTGGCGTGTAGCTCCGCTCTCCGCCGCTCTTTTGCACGGGGCCTTCTGCGCGAAACATCAGAGGCAACATGTCGAAAAACAGCGTGCGGTCGTCGCGCGTCTCGAGGGTCATCAAGCGACCTCGGCTATCGTCACTCGCGAGTTCGTGGAGGGCGCGCAAGTTCGTGGTTTTCCCGCTCAAGGCAGGCCCGTAATAAACGAGCTTGATGGTGACTTCTCTGCCGGCGAAATTGAGCTGCACGAGATGGGCCTCGAATGAAGAGCGGAAAAGTCTTATGAGCGAGCGTCGATCAGGATATCTACTTTCGGCGCGTCTAGAAAACATTGCAAGAGAAGGGCAAACCCATGAGTTCGGTCAAGGCAGCCAATTTCAAGCTCGTGAGCGATTCGGGCAAGACCGTGTCACTGGCCGATTTTGCGGGCAAGACACTCGTCTTGTACTTCTATCCAAAGGACGACACTCCTGGCTGCACCCGCGAAGCCATCGCGTTCACACGGGCGATGAGCGCCTTCAAGAAAGCCGGCGCGACCGTCGTCGGTGTGTCGAAAGACTCCACGGAGAGTCACTGTCGCTTCAAGGACAAATACTCGCTGCAGATTCCGTTGCTCTCCGATCCCGACTTGTCCGTGCACAAAGCTTACGGCGCGTATGGCGAGAAGGTGATGTACGGCAAGAAGGTGCTCGGGGTGATCCGCAGCACGTTCGTCATTCGCGACGGGCTGATCGCGCACTCGTGGAAGAGCGTGAAGGTCGACGGACACGAT
>JAYVXK010001022.1:0-3685 GCA_043785265.1 Myxococcales bacterium
CAAATCGACTGGTTTTTCAGCATCGAAACATACATCGTCTGTCAGGAGAGCATCGGTGCTCAACCCCAGTGTGTCGATGGTCTTGCGTAGTCGCGACGCGAACGTCCATGCGTCGCGCGGACGGTCTTTTGCGTCTTTCGCGAGCGATGCACGCACAAGAGCGCGGATCGGCGTCGACCAAGAAGATGGAATCACAGGTGACTCGTAGAGGTGCGCTTGAGCGAGATCGTCACGCGTGCGTGCGTGCGCGAACGGATGCGCGCCAGCGAGCATTTCGTAGAGCAGGAGCCCGACCGCATACAGATCGCTGCCACACGAAATGGGAAGGCCCCGCAATTGCTCCGGACTCGCATAGCGAAAAGTGCCGAAGAAGGTCGTCGTGTCGAGATTGGCCGACTCGACGAGGTCGGCGACGCCAAAGTCGAGCAACTTGGTCGTACGCACCCCACGCTTCACCCGATGCAAAAACACATTGTCCGGCTTGATGTCTCGATGCACCAAACCGAGATCGTGCGCTTGCTCGAGCGCGCCAAGTAACTCGAGGATGATCATCAACGACGTGCGCGCTCCCAACATCGGACGGGCGCGCAAGACACCACGCAGTGTCGAGCCAACGAGCAATTCCATCACGAAATAGGGCACTCGGCGCATGTCTTGAGTCACACCGGCCGTGAAGACCTGCACCACATTGGGGTGCGTGAGTCGCCCGAGCATTCGCGCTTCTTGGCGCATGCGCTGAACGATCGCCGGATCACCTCGAAGAGATCCGCGCAATGTCTTGAGCGCGTACCGTTTGCCGAGCGAGGCGTCCTCGACTTCGTAGACCGATCCCATTCCTCCGGTGGCGATGTGCTTGGTCACCCGATAGGGAGTCCCCGCGAGAGTCTCGCCCACCGCGTAGTCACTGAGTCGCTCCATGACGAGTCATCGACCAACGACGTAGAGAGTTGCGGAAAATCACCGCGTGTTGTGCGCCGCACGCTCACTTAGCTTCGAGCTTGCGGATCCTTTGGAGCGAGCATCAATTCTGCCACGAGATCTTGGGGCGATTTCTTGCCGAGCACCCCGCGAGAGAGTGCAGCCAAGATTGGTGCTCGCACGTGACGAGCTTCGGTCCACCGGACGATTCGCGGGATCAACTCCACGGCTTCGACCCGCAGTTTGGCTGCGCTCATCGCGTCTTGTAGTGACATCCCGCGCGCGAGGCACACGCCAAGCACCACTTCGGGGCGCTCGCGTTGTTCGATGCACGCGAGCAAATCGCCATACCCAGCGAGACCAAACAGAGTCTTCTCGTCACCGCCCGCCTCCGCAGCGATGCGCGACGCCTCTTCGATCCCGCGGCAAATCACGGCAGCGACGAGTCCCGGGCTCATGCCGACTTCGGTCGCATAGCCGATGCCAATCGCGAGACACCCCACGAGCGCGCTCGCCCATTCGAGTCCACGCAAGTCTGCAGTCGGGTACAGACGCAGACTCTTGCAAGCGAAGGCCGCGTCGACCGCAGTGTTGACCTCGGGAAAGTGTGATCCGCACACCATCACGCTCGGCCTGCCTGCTGCGAGGTCTTCGGCGAGGACGGGGCCACCCAGAGCGCCAACACGGCGAACAGGCGTCTCGCGTCGAATCACGTCGCTGATGGTCTCGAGTGTGTCGCCCTCGAAGCCGCGCACCGCATGAACCACCAAGTGCTCACCACCCGTGCCGTCTCCGAGCGAGCGCGCGACTTCTGTCGCTGCCGCGGAAGGAACTGCCAGGACGATCAATCGCGCGCGCTTGCCTGCCTCTGCGATCGAATCGAGTCGCTTCACGCCCTCGGGCAGGGATCCCGCCTGACGCGAAAACCCCCATGTTTCAGCCCCTGCGCGAAGTGCCGCGGCTGCCAGTGCGCGCCCCCACGGCCCTGCGCCAATCACGGCGATTGAAGTTTTGCCCGACATGTCTTGTCGGCCATTTGTATCAGACTCAGGGAGTCACGACGCCTTTCGTGTCGCGCCCAAGCGCATGCTCGAGACGCACACGTGCGAGCCGAGCGTCGACCTTGGCGTTCAACTCATCGAGGCGTGCGCGTGTGAGTTCGGTCTCGGCATCCGTGAGCGTGACGCTGGTGGCGCGGCCCGCATTGAACAACTCGCGAGCAACACGATGCGCTTCAGTCGCCGAAGCGAGTTCGCGCTGCGTAGAGGCGAGTGCTTGATCGGCTTCGAGACCACCTTGAAATGCCTGCGTCACTTCCAACTCGACGCCATCGCGCAGGGTGAGCTTTTGCGCCTCGATTTGAGCTGCCTGCGCCTCGACGCCACGTCCTGCAGCGAACGAAGTCAGCACGTCATTGGGCGACCACGTGAGCTGCACACCAACGTCCCAAGTTGGAAACCATTCGTCCTTGATCGGGAATCGCCGCTGATTGGGGTTCGCGTAGATCGCATCGGCAAAACCGCTGAGCTGCGGATAGGCGCCCGCTCGAGCGACTGTGGCTTGCTTGCGTGTCGCTTCTACGTTCGCCTCAATGCTCTTGATCTCGAAGCGATTCGAATGAGCCTCTTTCACCAACTCCGGCAGATTGCCCGTAATCGGCACGAGGGGCGCGTCGAGATTCTCGCCTGGACCATAGACCTCCTGATCGGCTGCGTGCATGGCGATATGAAGCTGGCGATCCGTCAGATCAAGCAGGTTCTTTGCGCGCACCACTTGCAACTCGGCACTCGCCACGTTGGTGTCCGCGCGGAGCACATCTGCTTTCGAGACATTCCCGACGGTGAATTGATTCTTCACGTCCGCTGCATGGGTCTTCTGGTCGTCGAGTGCCTGAGTCGCCACGACCAGCGCGCCTCGTGCGCGCAGCCATGAGTAGTAGGTAATCTTGCCGTCCGATGCTGACTTCGCGCGCGCAGCCGCCACGTCGTATCTCGCCGCCGCCTGCGAACTCGTGGCCGCCGTGTACGCCTGATTGATGCGCAAGAAGTAGTCGCTGATGGGCACCTGCAGGGTCGCCTGCAACAACCAGTTGTCGACAATCGGTCCCGGAAAAGTGATGGGCGGGCTACCTGGCGCGATCGCAAATGAGGGTGGAGTGAAGTCGCTCAAGCGCGTGTATCTCGCGAGGCCGGAGAGTCTCGGCAGAAACGAAGCCCATGCTTGATCGACGCGGGAAGCGGCTGCTCGCAAGGCTTCTTCGTTCGCCTTAGCTGAATAACTCGTCTGGGCCGCGCGCACGCCAACCTGATCGGAGGTGAGCCCGGTGTCGCTTACGCGCATCAGTTCTTTGATCGCGTCACCTGTCGGCACATCCGCGAAAGTTGGCGTTGGCGTGGGCTGAGGCGGCGACTCTTGCGCGGCCGCGACGGTCGCAAACGTGAGCAGGGGCAGCACGGAGAGGAAGAGACGGGTTCGCATGAGGGCTCCAGAGCAGGCTCGAACGGTGGCTTTCAAGAAGTCGCTGGTTGGATGCCGCATGGCCGAATGCCGTGGCTCCCGAACAAATGGACTGCGCGTTCATAGAGCGGGGAGGGTGGGCAAGAACAGACCTTTGAGGTGTTAAGAAACGTCAGCGCGGAACGGGAACGGGAACGGAACGGACGGAACGGGAGCGGGGACGGCAACGGCGAGCGGGGACGGGAGCGGGAGCGGGGACGGGGACGGGGACGGCGATGGCGACGGCGAGCGGGGACAGCGAGCGGGACGG
>JAYVXK010001023.1:0-3684 GCA_043785265.1 Myxococcales bacterium
CGCGCTTCGATCAGAGGATCGCGTGCAGCGTCCGACGCGGCGATTTGTTCGATCGCATCTGACAGGGCGCGCGTGAGATCGGACCCCGGCGCGTGCTGAATGAGCAACGTGTACGCGAGCGATATCGCGCGCACATAAGACACGGTCACTGGACCGCGAGGTGCCTCTGCGAGCAGCTCGCGAGACACCGCTTCGATCCCAGAGTTGTCGAGCTTGCCTTGCAATGCGTTGGTCAGGTCCGCGAGCGCCTCGTACCAATGGGCCTCGAACGGAGGCAAGAGCGCAATCGCATCTCTCGCGAGTTGTTCTGCCGTCGCCATGTCTCCGCGCTGCCATGTTGCGCGGGCAACCAACGCGAGCAACCGCCCATGGTCTTGCCCGTGGGCGCCACATGCGAGCGCACGAGAAAGCGCCGTGTTTGGAGCCTGAAAATCACCAGCCTCGAGCGCTTGCTCTGCCGCGCGCACATACTTAGCCACCGCGGCTTCTGGTTCGTCGCCGCGCGCGAAGTGATCCGCGATCGCCATCGCGTTCCGATCACCGAGTGTCTCGAGCCATTGGCCAGCGAGCTTGTGACCGAGCGCGCGGTCCGAGTCTGTGAGCGACGCGTACGCGGCCTCGCGCAAGAGCCCATGTCTGAACGAAAACCAGTCCGCCGTTCCAGGCGTATGCGCGATCATTTCCAACTTCACGAGTCGTGGCAGCCATTGGGCCGCAGCTTCATCATCGAACAGTGCAGCAACGTCGTCTTGCGTGAACGAGTCACCGAACACACTTGCCGCACGCAGTACGCGGCGTGCTTCTGGATCGAGCGTCTGCAGGCGCGCTTGCGCCATGAGCACCACCGTTTGTGGCAACTCGTCGTGGCCTTCGGCGACTGCGCGCAAAAGCTCTTCGAGATAGAATGCGTTGCCACCCGCGAGCTGCACGACACGCGCAACCGTGTCGGCCCGCGCGTCCTCACCGAGAACGGCGTGCGCCAACTTCGTCGCTGCCTTCGCCGTGAGTGGTTTCATGTGGAGGTGCGATCCAGCTGAAAATAAGGCACCAAAACGTGTTTGCGCCTCCGGACGCGCAAGAGCCAACAAGAGCACCGGGCGCTCGCTTACCCGAGAGAGGACACGCTCGAACCACGCCACGCTCACGTCGTCCGCCCAATGCAGGTCCTCCAAGACCAGCAGCACCGGACCCGCCGCAGCGTCTGCCATGACGATCTGTTCGAACGCCGCTCGCAACTGAGTCGACATCAACTGCGCGTCGCTTCGTGCGGCCTTGAGAGCAGGCCGGCCCGAGTCATCGAAAGGCACCCCGCAAAGCTCGCCCAAGAAGTCTGCAGTATTCGCGACCGCGTCAAAAAGAAGGTGGCGTGCGGCGCGCGCGCGGAGCTTGGTGCGTCGCAGGTCGAGAGCATCAGCCGGCTGAACACCTGCTTGCTCCCGAATCACTCGGGCGACCAGCGCCAGCGGAGCGTGCTCGGTCAATGCATCACCGCGCGCGAGCCACACTTGCGTGCGTGAATCCGTCTCCATCACGCGCAGAACGATTTCGCTCGCGAGCCGCGATTTGCCCACGCCAGCGTCTGCGGTGAGCACGATCACGCGGGCGACGGTGTCTTCCACGCATTGGGCCCACGTCCCGAGCACTGTGCCGATCTCCGTCTCGCGGCCTACGCACGGCGTGGTTGCGCCAAGCAAGGTCCGCTGCGCGAAGCCGTCACCACGCTCGAACATGAGCCTGAGGCCGCCATCTCGAGCGACCTCGAAGGCAGGTCCAAAGAGCAAGGCGCTCGCTTCGTCTATGTGCACCCCACGCGTATCCGTGCGGTCGAGTGCTGCCACGGCGCGCTCGACTGCTTCGCCGACGATCTCGCCCTGGGAAGTGCGCGCTCGTCCTGTCGCAAGAGTCACCGGCCTGTTCGGTACGAGATCTTTCAAACGAAGCGCGCATCGAGCAGCTCGCACGCATTGATCGCGCGCGTTGCTGCCACCTTGAAACACGACGACCAGAGCGCCGTTTGCGAGCGTCTCGGCCACCGCGCCAAAACTCTCGGCGAGCGCGACTGTCGCTTCGCGCGCGAGCGGCGCTGGCGCAGGACGAAGCAAGACCTCGGAGGTCTCCACGGGCGCGATGAGTGTTGGGACATCGAGCACCGCGCCGGCCTGACCTTCGGTCCGAAGCAAAGGAGCCCCACCCACGACAATGACACTCACCGGATGCAACTCGTCTGGAGTGATCGCGACTCCGTCTGATCTCACGCGAGGCGCAGACTGCGCGCGTCGCGCTGCGAGTTGTTCGAGTTCGTCCGCGATCCGTGACACGTCACGCAAACGGTCTGCTGGATCCTTGATCAGCATTCGCAGGACGAGTTCGTCGAGTGAAGCAGAGATGCGTGGATCGATCGCTCGCATGGAGGGTGGCGCGTCAAACAAAAGCTTCGCGAGCACCGACGTGACCGTCGGTCCGCCAAAGGGTCGTGCACCTGTTGCGCACCTGAAAATAAGGCATCCCAGAGCAAAGACATCTGCGCGCGCGTCGAGCTTTGCGAGACCTCGTGCTTGCTCGGGAGCCATGTACCCAGGTGTGCCGACCGAGAGTCCGACGCTCGTAATTTCATCGCCGACGACCGGCTTCGCGAGACCAAAATCCAAAAGCACAGGGCGCGAGGGGTCGTGATCACGCAGGACGATGTTCCCTGGTTTCACGTCACGATGCACGAGACCCCGCGCGTGAACCGCCGCGAGAGCACGTGCGACTTTCGAACCGAGAGCCAGTGTCTGCTCCATCGAGAGCGGCCCCCGGCGGAGGTTTGTCGCGAGCGATTCGCCTTCGATCCACTCCATCGCGAGATACACGCGTCCGTCTGGCAGCACGCCGTGCGCGAGGTATCGAGCGACATTCGGATGCACGACGCTGGCGAGCGCGGCCGCTTCTCGCTCGAAACGCGCTCGAGCTTCTTCTTCTGCCACCGCGATTTTAACGGCTACTTCATGCCCGCTCGTGACATCGACTGCACGATAGACACTCGCCATGCCACCCCGACCAGCAAGTTCGATGAGATCAAACCGACCGTCGACTATTGGATGGGCGAACTCTGCACGCTTCACCACACAGTGAGCGTATCAGGGATCACTTCTTCGGTTTGCCGTCGTCCTGTTCGGTGATTTTGAACTCCACGCGACGATTGGCTTGGCGCCCTTTGTCGGTGTCGTTCGAGTCGATTGGTTTCTCTTGGCCGAATCCGTGAGCTTCGAGTCGAGGCTGTTCAACGCCGTGATCGGAGAGCCATGTCATGACGCTGCCTGCGCGGTTCTGCGAGAGCGTCTTGTTCATGACCGGATTGCCACGATTGTCGGTGTGTCCCTCGATCGACATCTTTTTGATCGCAGGATTCACTTTCAACAAGTTGGCGATCTCTTGGAGCATGGGAAAGCTGTCCGGCAAGATCGTCGCCGAGCCAGTCGCGAAGTGGACCTGCTGCAACACGTGCACGACGGTGCCATCCATGCTGTAGAACTGCGGGCAGCCGTTCTTCTTCGGGTCTGTCGATCTTACGCCTGGTTCCTTCGGGCAAGCGTCCTCTGTGTCTGGCACGCCGTCGTTGTCGGCATCGACCTCGGGGCAGCCATCGGTGTCGTCGACGCCGTCTTTGTCTTCGGGTTGGTCGGGACATTTGTCGAACTGATC
>JAYVXK010001024.1:0-3681 GCA_043785265.1 Myxococcales bacterium
ATCGCAGAGTGTATGAAAGCGTGTCGTGTCGAATTCGGAGCCGCTGGTCAGCCAGTCAGCGTGCTTACCGCCGCCGTCGAAGTGGCCTAGTACATCGAGGTGATCTGCATAACCTGCCCAGACCACCTCTCCCCAGAGTTGCGAACGAATGGGGACGACTCCATCATTCGATCGCGCTCCCGGCGACTTGCCGAACGCGCGCACCAGGGCAGCTTCGGCTTGTTCGCCCGCGTCCGGTGCCGCGCAGGGATAGTTCGAATCGAGCCGAGCGGTGAGTCCGTGCAGCGTCGTGAAGAGACTCGACGACAGCGCGCTCCAGGGGTTGAGGAGCGAGCGAGCCCAGCGCGTCGGCGAGGGAGGTGGGGCCATGGACACGGAGCATTGGTAGCGCACCCCCGGACGATCTTCGATGCCGGCTTGGAAGAGATCCATCGCTTCAGGTGAGAGCTGCAACACGGCACCTTGGTCGCCCTTGATCGCGTCGAGGTACGTGCGAACTTCTCTGCTCCGCGCGTCGTCGAGCACGCGTAGGAGCGAGTCGGTGGTGCGGTCGAGGAGCTTGATTTCAAGCCCAATCACACGATCGACGCGACCGAGCGCCATCACCAACGCGCTCGCAGCTGCGAGAGGTGGCGCACCAACCGACAGCGCAATGTACGTGAGCGCGCTCACCGCGTAGAGCATGCGTTGACCGCTAACTGTCGCGAAGAAGCTCGCGAGCGGCGTGCCGAAGTGAGGGGTGTTGATCGTGGTGACACTCGCGAGTCGAGGGAGCCACGCCATCGCAGACGCATCCACCGGGATCCGCACAGTCGGCGAAGCGACGAGTCGCGCATCGAGTCCGCCCGTCGAGTGCCCAATGAGATGAATCGGACCTTGGTCTTCGTCGTTCGCGAGTGTTTGCG
This sequence comes from Myxococcales bacterium, assembly GCA_043785265.1. Lineage (GTDB taxonomy): Bacteria > Myxococcota_A > Polyangia > Polyangiales > Polyangiaceae > JANYHY01. The sequence goes on from JAYVXK010001024.1 coordinate 906, forward strand.
AGACGAGTTCTGCGAGGCGCGCCGCTCGTTTACGGACCGACGCCGTCGGCGGCACATTCACCACGAAAGACTCGGCGTGATCGCCTGCGTCCGCGATTCGTCGTTCGAGCGCACGCTCGAGATGAGCGAAGTAGTCGTACGAAGCGAGTCGACCGAAACCGAACATGCCCGGCGCAAAAAAGAGACGGTGCTTGCGCATGGCGAGGCTGAATTTAGCTAGATCAGGTGGACATGACGCGGCGATAGACTTCGCCGTACATGCCGCACATGCGCTCGATTGAGCAACTTGCTGCGACGAAGCGGCGAGCGCCGGCGCCCATCAGAGCGAGCTTTTCGTGGTTTTGCATGGCTTGTCGCATGGCCGCGGCCAACGCGCTCGGCGTGCGATCTCGCGCGACCCAACCGGTCTCGCCGCCCTTGACGATCTCCGGAACGCCGCCGACAGGAAACGCGACGACCGGTCGGCCGACCGCCATCGCTTCGAGCAAGGCGATGCCAAGACCTTCTTGTCGCGAGCTGCAGATCGCCGCTTGCGCGCTCGCAACTACCTCGCGCGGATCTGACAGGAACCCATGAAAATGGGTGCGGCGTGAGATGCCGAGCGCGCGAGAGAGAGACTCGAGCTTGGGTCGCTGACTGCCGTCGCCGACGACGTGCAGCTCGGCGCCCGGTGTTTCTGCGAGAGCGCGCAATGCCAGATCGATGCCTTTGCAATGCTCGAGGCGGCCCACCAGGACGAACGGGAAGGGGCGCGTGGCATCGCTCACGGGACGAAACGCAAATCGTCGGGTGTCGACGCCGTTGTGGATCACGCGCAAACGGCCGGCGACCCACGGCGCGCGGCTTTGCGCGACTTGGCGAACGTGCTCGCTTACCGCGACGACTGCATCTGCGCGCTGGAGTGACCACCGAGAGAACGGCCAGCAGGTCATGTCGGTGTAGACGTCTGCGGCGTGTTCGGTGCGAATGATGCGCAAACCAACGCGAAGCGCGGCGCGCGTGCCGACGACCTGAGAAGCGTGAGTGTGGAGTTGAGCAATGTTTGCGCGCTCGGCGGCCATGACTTCGCAGAGCCACGCGACGTCGATGGGGCCGAGCGAGCGCCAGACATAAGCCGCTGCGTGCTCGCGGACGCGTCCGCGATCATGGACCTTGAGTCCCGCGTTCTTCAGCAACTGCGCGAGCATTTCGTTCGGCGTCATCAACGCGACGACGTGTTCTGCGGCGCTTGCTTCGGGGCGCGTCGCGAGATCGATCAGCATGCGTTCGGCGCCACCGACTTCACCGGCAACGATGACGTGCAAGACGCGCGGTCGACGAACGAGCGGGACGACGCGTCCGCCCTCGCGATAGGACGGCGGCGTGCTGTCGGGTGATCGCATCATGCGGTCACTCCTTGTTGCTCACGATCGAGTCGCGATTCGAGACGGAAATAAAACACGATGGCGATGGCAGTGTGCACCAACGACGTGGACAGCGCGATACCGCGAAGACCCATGGAGTGCATCAGCACGATGTTCAAGACCACATTGAGTGCCGCGTTGAGCAAACCCATCCCAAGCATGATGCGGCTGTTTTTCAGAGCCACATGCGCGCGGGCGAGCACGAGGAGCGCACCAAACGGCGCCACTCCGACGAGGTGATAAGGCAACAACTCGGTCATGCCGGCGACGCCTGCCGCGTCCATCTCGCCGCGCAAAAAGACAAGTCGGAGCAGCAGCACACGCACCAGGCAAAGCAACAGACTCGCTGCGCCGAGAATCGAGCACACCCAGATCAGCGTCCGGTGAACGGTGGCGCGCGCCTTCTGTACACTGCCTGCACCGAAGTCGTCAGAGAGATAGGAAAGCAAAACGGGCAATAGACTGGCTTGCAACAGGGAGGTCGGGACCGACGCGACGTCCCCGCTATACCGGAGGAGCGTGCCGCCGCCAACGATTCCGATCATGGTCGCCATCAACTGATCGACGATCGGGTTGATGCGGGTAAGCGCGCCTCCCGATACTTCGCTTGCGGCGAGCTTCACGAAGCGCGCGACAGGCTCGGGTCGTTCGAGCGTCATCGTCATCTTCATGCCGAGAATGTGGAACGCGAAATAGGCTAAAAACCCGATCGAAACGAGCTCGCCACAGAGCGCGCCCGCAGGGATGGCAAGCACACCCGCGCGCTCGCGAAAGAGCGCGATGACACTGATCGTGGTGATGACGCCGAGCGCCCCTGCGAGTGGAAACGCGATGAATCGATGCGCTGAGTTGAGCACGGCAACGAAGAACGTCTTGACGCTCAGCGCGACGAGGAACACGCAAAAGAGCGGGACCATCTTTGCCGCGAGGGCGAGCTCCTCGTTGTCGTAACGAGTCGCGAAGACGCAGAGCGCCAGAATGCCGATGCACGCAGAGAGCAACCCACCCAGAATCAGCGTGTGCGCGAGCAATGACCCGGTCACGCGCGACCAGAGCGCTGGCCCGAGCAGCTTGACCTCGCTCAAGATCGGAACAATGGCCGAGTCCTGAAAGGCCGAGAAGACGACCGAGCCCGCGAATGCGAACGCCGCCCACGAGAAGAAGTAGACGTCGGTCGCATGATTGCGGCCAAACCACGCCGCCAGCAAGAGCGGCAGCACAGCATCGCCGACCCTGAAGACGACCTGCAGGGCAAGCAGAAGAAGCGAAGTACGTACGATCGACGGGCGACTCACGAAGCTTCCAAGGGGTTAGAACAAGCGGCAAAACAATAGGCGAATATGGTCGATCCTACCAGCACTGGCCAAGGAACC
>JAYVXK010001025.1:0-3676 GCA_043785265.1 Myxococcales bacterium
GACATCACACCCGCGCGGCCCAGATTCACGCCGCCTCCCCTCGAGACAATCCGTTCTCGATTTATTTTCGCGCGAACATCGCGCACTCCACGCAAAAGAGATCGCACAAGCGCTCAGTGTTGCCGATGGTTCATTCGCGGGCTTGCTCGGCATGCTCGACGACATGGCCCACAATGGCGTGCTCAACGCGCAGAGCGGCGACCAGTTCACCATCGCCGTGCAAAAGCACGACGTCGTTGCGCATCGTGGGCGAGAGCCCCGCAGGGACGCGCCACCCACGCGACCCGAGCAGACGACCACGGAGCAGCGTCCCAAAAAAGATGCTCCCACCAAACGACAAGTTGACGCGCGCTCAGACAGACCTGCAGCAAAGGGCGGCGACACGCGCGAGGGATACCTCTCGGTCACTCCGCGCGGAGCTGGATTCGTGTCGAGCGCAGGCGCATCAGGCGACGACGTGTTCGTGCCGCGAGAGGCGCTCGGAGGAGCCATGCACGGCGATCGTGTAGAAGTTACACTATTGACTCGCAGTCAGCGCGGGCCCGAGGGATCGATCTCCAAGGTCCTCGAGCGAGGCACGACTCGCGTCGCCGGCGTTTTGCGTCGACGCGGCAAGAGCGCCTGGCTCGAACCCGACGACACGCGATTGCGCGGCCCCATCACGCTCACGTCGAGTGTCGACACGAGCGGTCCCGAGGGCAACAGCGGCAATGACGGCGACGCTGCGGTCGTGACGATCACGCGTTATCCCTTGTTGCCGGACGAAAACGCAGAAGGCATTTTGGAGGCTGTTTTAGGCCGCCCGGGTGAACTCTCTGTCGAAACCGCGAAGGTGTTGATCACCGAACGCATCGAAGAGCTGCACTCAGTGGATGCGGTGCGCGAGGCCGAGGCCTACGGACTGACGGTTCCCCCCGAGATGCTCGTAGGTCGCGAAGACCTCACGCACTTGCCCCTGCCGACGATCGATCCAGAAGACGCGCGCGATCACGACGATGCGGTGTGGGTCGAGCGCACGCCCGATGGAGGGTACCGCGCGTGGATCGCCATCGCAGACGTGAGTTCGTACGTGCGCGACGGCACCAAAATCGACGAAGAGGCCTTGGCGCGCGGGTGCAGCGTATACCTGCCAAATCGCGCGATCCCCATGTTGCCGCGAGCGTTGTCTTCCAATCTCTGTTCGCTACTGCCTGACGTGATTCGTCTGTGTCTCTGCGCAGAGGTGAACATCGACGCAGCCGGCAACGTGACGGGCGAGCGACTCATTCGCGGCTACATGAACAGTCGCGCAAAACTCAACTATGGCGGCGTCGCGCGTGCGCTTGGCTTCACCGACAAACCCGAGCGACAAGAAAAAGCCGAGGAGATGGTCGCGGGGCTTCGTGTGGCCGCAGAGCTGTCGCGTCTCTTGCGAGGCAAGAGAATGAAACGCGGCGCGCTCGACTTCGAGTTGCCCGAGGCGAAGATCATTCTCAACGAAGACGGCATCCCCATCGACGTCGAACGTCGATCGCAGGATCCTGGCGTAAAAAAGGCGTATCAGCTCATCGAAGACTTGATGCTGCTCGGCAACGAGGTCGTCGCGCGATGGCTCGTTGCCAAACAAGTGCCGACGATCTTTCGCGTGCACGCGCCCCCCGATCCGCAAAAGCTCGAGAAGTTTTTGTCTCTCTGCCAAGAGCTATCGATCCCCGTCGACGCGGAGATTACGCAAGATCCCAAACAGCTCTCAGAGTTGCTCAAGCGACTCAGCACACACCCAAAGGCTGCGGTGCTCAACATGCTCCTGCTTCGCTCGATGAAGCAGGCTGCATACGAGACCGTCAATGGCGGTCACTTTGGTTTGGCGTCCAAGGCGTATGTGCACTTCACTTCGCCGATTCGTCGATATCCGGATCTCGTGGTTCATCGTTCGGTTCACGCCGTATTGCTCGCTGAACGAATCGATCGCAGCAGCGAGGCGCAACAGGCCCTCGCAGAAGCCGCGTTGCTTGCTTCCAAGAACGAGCGACGCGCGATGGAAGTCGAGCGCGAGATTGGCAACTTGTATCGCGCGTTCTTGATGCGCGACAAAATCGGCGAACGCTACGAAGGCTCGGTCACTGGGCTGGTTGGCTCTGGTGTCTACGTGGCGCTCGACGATCCGTTCGTCGACGTGCTCATCAAGTTCGACTCGCTCGGCGGCGTCGGCTGGGAACTCGACGACACCGGACTGCGCGCCATCAGCGGACATGGCACGGAGGTCAAGCTCGGCGATCGCCTCAAGGTCGAGATCATCGACGTGCAAATCCTGAGACGCACGGTCTACGCAAAGCGCCTGGTGGACGGCAAAGAAGAAGAACGCACGCAGCGCTCGCGCGGAAAAAAGCGCGAAGGCGGCCAAAAGAAGCCGAACAATGAGGTGCGCGAGCGCGTGCGCAAGATCGACAAGCGAACCAAAAAGAGCAGCATCAACAAGAAGAGGCGTTAGCTCTTGGCTAGTGCCAGAGCACTTTAGCGGGCGCGAGTCTGCGTTCCGTCGTGCCATCGCCGACTTGACCGCTGCGATTGGCGCCCCAGCAAACGAGAGTGGTCTTGGTGAGCGCGCAGCCGTGGTCAGCGCCCATCGCGACTTGCGTGACGTCGACCAAGTCGGCCACGAGCGCGGCGGGCTCGCCGGTCGTTTGGGTGCCGCGCGCGAGTTCGCCTTCGCTGTTGGATCCCCAACACATGAGTTTGCCAGACGAGAGCAGCGCGCAGGTGTGTGATTCGGATGACGACAGCGCGATGGCACCTCGAACGCCTGGCACCGCGGTTGGCGTCACGTGGTTGTCGTCATCGGATTGAGTGCCGAGATCGCTCTCGTCGTTGCGTCCCCAACACGACACTGCGCCCTGGGCCAGAAGCGCGCATCCGAAAGAGTCGCCTGTCGAAACTGCGGTGACACCTTCGAGGCTGGGCTTGGCGTAGGTGGGAGTGGCGGTCGTGGACCAGGCACCCGCGCCCCAGCATTTGGCCTGATCGCCATCAACACGCGCGCACGCGTGAGCAGCAGCGGCCGTGACGGATTTGACGTTGGCAGGAGGTGCGGCGATGTTCGCATCGAGACCCCAGCACTTCACTTTGCCGGTGTCATCGCGGGTGCACGTCATGTAACCGCCTGCGTGCAGCTCGACGACCTTCCCCAGACCAGAGACTTTGGTCGGAGGGAGTCGCTGCATGAGTTTGTTGTCGCCGAGGATGCGGCCCGAACCCCAACAGGACACGCTGCCGTCCTGCAAACGAGCACACGAGAAGTTCGCGCCAAGAGCGATCTCGACGACCGACGTGACACCAAACACGCGCGTGGGCGTGGATCGATCGACGTCAGTGCCGTCGCCAAGTTCGCCCGACTTGTTGCGACCCCAGCAGTCCACGGTGCCATCGGTCTTGAGAGCGCATGAATGAAAGTCGCCACACGCGACTTGCTTGAAGGGGAGCGACTCGATCGCGGCGCCAACATTCGATGGAGTCGTCGAGCCCGCGGTGGGCGCTATCGGAACCACTGCGCCGGAGGGGGCACCGCATGCAAAGAGCGCTACGGCGGCTAAAACATGCCTGATTCGCATGCTCAGAGCTTTAGGTCTTTGCGCGGATCGCCTTCGGTCAGATCGTCGAGCTGGTCGATGAGAGATGCGACGGCATCGCTCGTGGGAAT
>JAYVXK010001026.1:0-3675 GCA_043785265.1 Myxococcales bacterium
CCAAGAATGGGTGCGTCGCATCAAGGCGCGAGACGCGGCAGTCAACGTGTGGATGGGTCGTGGCGATCCGCTCGGCACGCGATCCCCCTACGGTCTCGCCGCACAAGCGCTCCGCCGCACGATGGGCATTCGCGACGACGAGCCACTCTTGTTGCGGAGGTCTCGCGCGCGCGACCGCGTGCACACGGCCCTTCTCGCGGCTGGTCAGAGCACCGAGATCGAGCGTGTGACCATGTTCGTCTCCGAGCTCGTCGGCGCGCCGTTGGACGAATCAGACGTGCCAGCGCTCTATGCCGCACGACGCGACCGCATGTTGATGGGCGACCAACTCCGCCGCGCGTTCTGTGACTTCGTTGCTGCCGAGGCTCGCGTCAAGCCCGTGGTGCTCATCCTCGAAGATCCGCACTGGGGTGATGCCGCCACACTTCGCCTCGTCGATGCGGTGCTCAGCTCTGCGCACGACCTTCCACTTTTGGTCGTCGCGTTCGCGCGCCCAGTCCTCAAGACTCAAGTGCCAAACCTCTGGAGCGAGCGGCGTGTTCAAGAGATCAAGCTCGAAGAACTCTCACGCAAGGCGAGCGAGCGACTCGCGCGCGCAGTACTCCCACCCGAAACGACCCAGGAGACGATTGACCGACTGGTCACTCTCGCGCACGGCAACGCGTTCTTCCTCGAAGAGCTGGTGCGCGCAGTTGCGGAGGGGAAGGGCGCTCATCTGCCAGACACAGTGCTCGCTGTCGTCGAGTCTCGCCTGGAGAGCTTCGAGCCAGATGCGCGACGCTTGCTGCGGGCGGCCAGTGTGTTCGGGCAATTTTTTTGGGTCGCGGGCGTGGCGGCGATCTTGGGCGACACCGATCACACGTCGGTCTCGTCGCGTCTCGATGTGCTCGTGGAGCGAGAAGTCGTGACGGCGCGCAGCGTGGGCCGCTTTGCCAACGAAATGGAGTTTGCGTTTCGCCAGGCTCTCATGCGCGACGCTGCCTACGCCACACTCGTGGACGAGGATCGGAAGGTGGCGCACCAGAACGCGGCGAGCTGGCTCTCGTCGATGGGTGAGAACGACGCGGGTGTTCTTGCCTCACACTTCGAACTGGGTGGCGATGTCGCCAAGGCGACGGAGGCCTACGGTCGCGCGGCGATCCAGATGTTGCAGGCCAACGACCTCGACAACGCAGTCGATCTCGCCAGGCGCGGTCTCGCGCGCGGAGGAGCATCCCCAGCTGCCAGCGATTTGTGGCTCACGCTTGTCGATGCCGAGCGTTGGAGGGGCGACAATCAAGCAGCGGTCAAGGCCGCGCTCGAGGTCATGAAGCTCGTCCCGCTGGGCAGCGAGCCTCACTGCCGAGCACTCGGTGCGGCCGCGCTTGGTGAGGTGAAGCAAGGTCACCACGATGCAGCGCGCGTGCATCTCGATCTCGCGATGAAGGTCGCTACGCAAGACCTCTCCACCTCCGCGGCGAAGACCATGCTCACCGCGGCCGGGGTCGGTGCGCTCTTCGCAGGCGACAACGCGTACGCAGCGCGTGTGGTTCGGTTGCTCGTGGATCGGCGCGCTCTAGAGAACGCCGATCCCGCAACGCGCGCCACAGTGCACGTTTTCTGGGCCTTCTACGCAGACGCCGCTGGAGATCTCGAAGCGCAGATCGAACACTTCGATCAAGCGGCGGACGGCCATGAGGCAGTCGGCAACGTGCGCGCGGGAACCTTGATGCGCGCGAACGCGGCGTTTGCCCGCGCGATGGTGGGTCACCTCCAAGAGGCCGAGAACAGCTTGCGCGAGTGTCTCGCGACCGCCGAGCGCCTACGGTTGCCTGGTGTTGCGTCGACGACGCGGACCGATCTGGCTGCGGTCCTCGATTGGATGGGCAAGCTCGCGGACGCGCGAGCGTTGGGTGAGCGCGCTGCGCAGGACCATCAGAGCCAAGGCGACAGACGCATGGAGGCGGCCACTCGCGCCACCCTCGCACTCACGCTCTTGCGCACAGGAGAGATCAGCGCGGCGCTCGTGCAGGCCACGCTTGCGTGCGAGCTCTCCCCTACCGAGGCCAGCGCGCACGCGGCGTTCGCGTACGTCAACTTCAAGGCGGGTCAATTCGACGTCGCCATGGACGCCGCGACACTCGCCCATGATTCGCTCGCGAGCGGTGGCATGGTCACGGGCGGAGCGGAGTCGTTCATCCGACTCGTCTATGCGCTCGCGCTCCAAGGCTGCGGCAGAGTCAACGAGGCGCGGGCCGCAGTCGAGTCGGCCCACGCACGCCTGCTGGTGCGCGCAAACCAAATGCGCAACGAGGCCTCCAAGAAGGCGTTTCTCACGCGGCGCTGGGAGAACGTGCAGCTGCTGCAGTGGGCACGCGCGAGCGGCATCACATAAACCGTAGGGTCGCCCAAACTCGGCCACGCGGTTGAGACTTGGACTAGGGATCATGATACGAGTTTTGAATGGGGTCCTTCACGAATCGAAGTCTAGCTTGGGTGGTCGGGTTCTGCGGGCTGGTCGTCGCGGTGAGCTGCGGCACTCGCGACAGCAGCAATGGGGTGGGAGCTGACGCGAGCGCGTCTGGACCTTCCTATGTCCCCACTGCAGAGCAACAAGTCCGCGCGGCGTATGTTTCTTCGAGGCAAGCAGAAGGCGCGACCGACCCGGTCTATGCATTTCATCAGTCTGGGAGCGCGATGGAGACCGTCCATCCGGACTCGCAGATGCGCGCCAAGGTCGACGCCGAGGGCCTCACTCTATCGAGAGCAGGTGAGCCCTGGAGCGCGACCTTCCACACCTCCACGATAGGTTGTCAACAATCGCCAACTGGTGCGTCAGCCCCCTCCAGCTCCCCCACGTTCGTGGGGGAGGGTAAGAGCAACCACGTCCAGATCGATCAGAGCGGCAACAGTCACCCCATCACCGAGTGGTACACCCACGGTCCTCTCGGACTGGAGCAAGGCTGGACTCTGCCGGAGAGCCCATGCGCGAACGGACAACTCGAAATTAGGCTGAATGTAGCCGGTCTCGCAGTCGACAATGGGAAGATCGGAGTCGAGCTGCGAGACGCGTCTGGTCAACTCAAGATCAACTACACGGACGCCTGGGCGCGCGACGCCAAGGGAAGATCACTCGAGACTAGGATGAGCGCGAGTGGCGGGGCGATCGCCATCCACGTCGACACGCGAGGAGCGACCTTCCCAGTAGAAGTCGACCCTCTCGCGTGGTTTCAGCAGCAAGAACTCACCGCGAGCGACGGCACTGCGAACGACCGCCTCGCGTACGCGGTAGCGGTCGCTGGTGGCATTGCGATTGTAGGGGACCACTACAAGACCGTCGGGACAAACAGCAATCAAGGCGCGGCCTACGTCTTCGTGCAAAACGGCATCACCTGGACACAGCAGCAAAAGCTCACCGCCAGCGATGGCGCTGCGAGCGACTACTTCGGCATCTCGGTGGCGGTCTCTGGTGGCACTGCGGTCGTAGGGGCCCTGAACAAGACCATCGGCGCAAACGCCTCTCAGGGCGCGGCATACGTCTTCGTGCAGAACGGCACCACCTGGACCGAGCAGCAGAGGCTCACCGCCAGCGACGGCGCTCCGGCCGACAGCTTCGGGTACTCGGTGGCGGTCTCTGGTGGCACTGCGGTCGTCGGAGCCCGCGACATCAACGGCGCTCGAGGCGCGGCCTACGTC
>JAYVXK010001027.1:0-11766 GCA_043785265.1 Myxococcales bacterium
TCCACGGACTTGAACTCGCCCACGGTGCGCACGGCGATCTCGCGAATGCCCTCGTCATAGTGACCGGCGGGTACGGTCAGATTTTCGGCCCGCAGTGAATTGAGGATCGAAAGGGGAGAGAGTTTGAGCGAGTCGATCTTGGCTAGATCGAGGTCGACGTGTACTTCGCGCTCCGCCCCGCCTTTGACGTCCACGGCTGCTACGCCATCGACTTGCTCGAGCGCAGGCTTGATGACGTCTTTGGCAAACTTTGCGGTCTCCGCGAGCGAACGTCCACCGCCGCTCAAGGTGAAGGTGAGCACCGGGGCGGCGCTCACATCGAAGCGATTGATGGTCGGTTCTTTGATCTCTTGGGGCAACTTGGCGCGCGCCTGCGAAACACGCTCACGCACTTGAGTGGCGGCTTCTTGCACGTTCACGTCGAGCTTGAACTGCAAGATCGTGGTCGAGAGCCCCTCGCGAGAATAGGTCATCACGCGATCGATGCCGTTCAGCGAAACGACCGCGTCTTCGATTGGCTTCGAGACGAGTGTCTCTACTTCTGTCGGAGACGCGCCGGGATACGCGATGTTGATCGCCACCACTGGGAAGTTCACGTCCGGAAACAGATCCGTTCCCAAGCGCGATAGACCCATGGCGCCAAAAACCATCATCGCGAAGATGACCATCACGGTGAAGACGGGCCGCTTGATTGCGATCGCCGAGAGATTCACGGGTACCTCATTCTGGTGTTGACCAAGTCATTGATGACCGACCGGTCAGTCACTTTTGTTCCGTGTGGTCGACGCTGTCGCCTTCTTTGGCTTCAGCGTTGGGTGAAAGCACGACCAGGTCTGCGGTGGACACCCCATCTCGAACGACCCAAGTGCCATCCGTGTCGGTCGTCTTTTGGACCGCGACGAAGTGGAGCTTGCCGTCTTTCACGACGACGACCTCCGACTGTGCACCGGGACGACGGACGGTTGCGGGCAAACGCAGCCCGTTGACGTCCTTGCCGCTGTCGATGGTCGCATGCACGAAGCTCCACGCGAGGAGCGGATCGCTTTGGTCGTTGGGGACTTCGACCTCGACCGGCGCCCGGCGGGTGGCTTGGTCGAGTGATGGCACTAGGGTGACCACGCGACCAGTGACCGAGCGGTCATGATACCTGATGGAAACGCTCGTCCCGACCTTGACCAGGTCCGAGTCTTCTTCGCTCACCGTTGCCGAAAGACGGAAGCGCGAGTGATCTTCGATGTGGATCAGAGACGTGCCCGCAGCGACCACCGTGCCAGCCGACGTCGGCGCTTTGGTGACCAGGCCCGAAAACGGCGCATTGATGGATCGTTGCCCCGCCCCCGTGCGTGCGAGTCGCTCGGTCGCGCGCGCGCCTTCGAGCTGAGCTTTGGCGAGTTCGACTTGTTGACGCGCTTGAACCGCTTGCGCGTCGGCGATCGATTTGGTTGCCACGAGTGACTCGGTGCGTTTGAGGTTGTCCTCTGCGAGCGCAAGCTGCGCTTCGGAGGCGCGTGTTTGGGCCTCGGCTTGATTGACTTGCGCGCCCGCCATCGAGGCGTCGAGAAACGCGAGGACCTGCCCATCCTTCACATTGTCGCCCGTGGAAACCAGCACGCGAACGAGGCGGCCAGCCTGCTCGAAGCCCACATCAGTGGAACGCCACGGCTGCAAAGTGCCGGTCACTTCGATGTGTGGTCGAAACGTCACCATCGTTGCATGAACCACGAGGGTGGGTGCTTTGACGCCTGCGCTTGCTTGTGCGGCCACACGATCTCGGACCAGATCGTCGTGCTTGGCAAAAGCAGCTTTCACCCGCACGCCGATGAAACCGACCAGAACCAGACCGAGGACACCCACGACCACTGCCACCACGCGAGCTCCCGAGCGCGGGGCCTCGGGGGTCGCGTGCACTGGATTGATCGCCACCGGGACTCTGTCGCTGACCGGCGACTTTCTCGCGTCGTCGTTCATTGCGCCTTCTCTCCTCGTGCTTGCTGTCGCCATCTCTCCACCTGCCGGGCTCGTCATAGGGGCACTCGCTTTCGCCGGCGAGGGGCCTTCGCGCCGTTTGCACGCGTGAGTGGACGGCCAGTCACCAACACTTTGGACAACGAATTCTTCCAACGCCTTTGGCGTGCCAAGCCCGCTTGAATCATGGGCGCGGTACCCATGCCGATGAAGAAAGTGGTCGAGGCCTGCTCGAGCCAAGCTTCGAGCGGTGGGCGATGCTTTTCGGTCATCATCGCGTGAGCGAGACCACCGTAAGCGCCGTGTAGCAAAATCGCAGCGACATTGGGGTCGACCTCGCGACGCATCATCCGCGCCTTCTGCCAGTAGTCGATCCACTTTTTAGAGGCGTCGACCATGGTGCGGTTGAAGCCCTCGAGCATGTAGGCGAACTCGCCGTGACACCCGTCGACGATGCGCACGATGTCGCGGTTTTGCCAGAGAAACTCGAACAGCAGCAGATCTTGTTGGAGCACGAAATCCAGTGTTTCGTGGGCTGTCGTCGGCACTTGTGAGTGCGCGTCTGGCGGAAGGATCATCGCGGTGAACCGGGCCAAGAACCCCTCGACCACCTGCTTGAACGCTTCCTGCTTGCTGGCAAAGTGCAGGTAAAATGCGCCCTTGGACACGCCTGCCCGTCGTGAGATCTCTTCGACCTTGGCGTCCTCTAGGCCGTGTTCGGCGAAAACCTCTTCCGCAGTGCGAAGGAGGGACACTTTTGCCATCAGATCAGGGACACGAGACATGATTATTGACCCGCCGGTCAGTATAAGATGCTCAGTCACCCCTGCAAGGTCGCACGCGGATGAAAATCGGAGATTTAAGAAGTGTTGAGTCTTGATTGCGGGCTCTTCACGCGAGGCATCGCTTGGTCGCTCTATTGAGTGTTAGGGTGAACGAATGTCACGCGTGGTGACCATTTCTCTGTGGTGTGTGTTCTCCGTGATCGCTTGCCGTGGGGCAGAACGGCCGGGGTTCGAAGTGGTTCGCGTGCCCGAGCTGGCCTACCTGTCAGCTGACGCTGCAACGACTCCTGATGCGGGAGAGCGCGAAGCGGGGCCGCCGACGCGCGGGTCGGGCACGTTACGGCTGGTGATGCCACCGAACTGCACGGACGTGCCAAAGCGTGAGCCCACCGAAGACGAAGCGGCGAGCGATTTTCCGGAGTGCCCAAACTACAAATCGCAACGCCTGATCTTCGACACAGACCGCACGAAGCGCGCCCGCGAAAAAATGGGCCGTCCAATATGCTGCTACGTCGTGCCGCAAGGCGATTACGGCGAGTGACCGTTTGTTGGCCCAACATCCTTGGGTGTGCGAGCGAAGTGAGAGATGAGGACGAGGAGTGAGGCTGAACTCTTGGCACTGCGCAAGCTTGCCGAAGAGCTCGCGTCGAGGCGCGGCGAACGAACCACCACTGGCCATCTCCTGGCGGCAATTGCCTCAGGTCCGAGCATGGCGGCGGACTTGTTGCGCGAGCGACGACTCGACGAGGATGTCTTGTTGCGTGCGGCACGGGTGTTGGTCGACGACCAGGCGGACGCCATTTCACGCAGCGTGCAGCGTGCTCGCGAGTTCTCTGCGCGCGCACAAGCCAAAGAACCCGGCGCTTTGCATCTGCTGTTCGCGCTCTGCCAAGATCGCGCGACCGCGGCGATGCGGGCGCTCGAGCAATGTGGCACCGACGTCGTTCGCTTGCGCACGAGCGCGATGCAAATCGCGATGGGCATCGCTCCTGCTCGACGAGTGTCTCCGGCGACGTTGCCCCCGAGCGTGGCGGCGTTCGATCAGGCGCGGCGTGACAAGCCGAGCGCGCCTCCGCAAACTTTGTCGAGCTTCGATCAAGCACGTCGTGACAAGCCAACTGCACCCCCGCAAAAATTCGAGGCTCCGGCCGCAAGAGAGCGGGTGCCAGCACCTCCTCCACTGCCAACGATCAAGCGCAAACCACCGCGCACTGCGAGCGTTGCGTCTCGATTCGATCTCGATCCAAAACGATTCCCGGTCCTCACGTCGCTCGGGAAAAACCTCACGGCGGCGGCGGCGCGCGGCGAACTCGATCCAGTCGTCGGGCGCGAAGACCTGATCGAACGCACGCTCGACGTGCTCGCAAAACGACACAGTTCGTGTCCGTGTCTGGTCGGCGCTGCGGGTGTCGGAAAGACGAGCGTCGTACGAGGGCTGGCGCTCAGAATCGCCGAAGGAAAAGACATCGCGACCTTGGATGACCGGACGGTCATCGAAATCGAGCCTGCGTCTCTCGTCGCTGGAACCGGTGTGCGTGGCTCTCTGGCCGAGCGCATTGGTGCCATCAAGAACGAAGTGCTGTTGGCGGAGGGCAGAGTCGTCGTCTTCTTCGACGAGATTCACACGTTGTTTGGCCCTGACGCGGGCGACGAAGCCGCCACCGAATTGAAGGTAGCGCTCGCGCGTGGACAGCTGCCATGCATCGGAGCGACCACCTTCGAAGAATACAAGAAGCACATCGAGCCAGACGCAGCGCTCGCGCGGCGCTTTACTGCGATCGAAGTCGACGAGCCGTCGCCAGAAGAGGCGTTCTTGGCTCTCGAAGGTTTGGTGCCGAGCTTCGAGAAACATCACGGCACGAGCTACGAAAAAGAGTCGATCGCTGCGAGCGTGACATGGAGTGTGCGGTATGTGCCGAGTCGCGCGTTGCCCGACAAAGCCATCGCGATTTTGGATCTCGCGGGCGCACGCGCACGGCGCCGACATGTGGCGGTCGTCACGCCCGAGCACGTTGCCGAAGTCGTCAGTGAGATGGCCCACGTGCCTCTCGAACGTTTGATGCAATCGGACGGCGAGCGCATGCTCAACCTCGAGTCGCTCATGGCCGAGCGCGTCGTGGGTCATGCGGATGCTCTCGCCCGGATCGCGTCGGTCCTCCGTCGCAACGCGTCTGGATTCCGATCGCGGAGGCCGATCGGATCGTTCATGTTGCTCGGTCCGACAGGCGTGGGAAAAACAGAGACCGCCAAAGCGATCGCCGAATGCCTATTTTTCTCGGGCGATGCGATGACTCGACTCGACATGAGCGAGTACGCCGAGCCTCACGCCATCGCGCGATTGATCGGCGCGCCGCCTGGATACGTCGGGCACGAGTCGGGCGGGCAGCTCACCGAAGCCATCCGACGACGACCCTATCAAGTGGTGCTCCTCGACGAGATCGAGAAGGCGCATCGAGACGTGCTCGAAGGGTTCCTCCAAGTGTTCGACGAAGGTCGGCTGACGGACGGACGTGGTCGAACGATCGATTTTACCAATACGGTTTTGATTCTCACGTCGAACCTCGGGTCTGAGATTGCGCTGCCCAACAGTTCGCGTGGCCGCATTGGCTTCGGCGGCGGGCGCGCTCGGGAAGAAGAAGGACGCGTTTGTTACGCGGACGCGGTCGTCGCATCAGCACGCGCGGCTCTCCCGCCGGAGTTGTACAACCGCATCGACGAAGTGATCGCCTTCGCTCCTCTCACGCGCGCTGACGTCGCGATGGTCGCGCGGCGCATGTTGGGCATGCTCGAAGCCGACTTGATGATGACGCGAGGAATCAAGCTCGACGCGAGCGACGGGGCGATCGAAGCGCTTCTCGACCACGGCGGATACGACCCCGAGCTCGGCGCACGACCCATGCGACGCGCGATCGCCCGCTTGGTGGAAGCTCCGATCGCCGACTTGATTTTGAAGGGCGACGTCAACCGAGGCGACGTGGTCACGGTCGACGTCGAGGGTGACGTCATCATCGTCGACGCAGTGACTCCACGAGTTGCCTGACCCGCAAGTCAGTTAAGCGCGCGGGACGTCTTCGATCGCTCGGCGATAGCGTTCGCGGCGCGCGCCGTCGTGCAGGATTTCGAATGCTTCCTCAAGAACACCCGCGATCTTGCGAACGTCATCGGCGAGATCAGCGAGGCGCGGGGTGAGCAGCCGCGATGGATCGAACGCATGACGCAGGTCCAGATAGGCACGCCGAACCTCGTAGCTCGTCGCGGAGCGCGGCACGCCAAGCAGAGAGAAGTAGTCGCCCTCGTCGACCAGATCGAGTCGTGCGCGGATCTGGTCTCGAATGGCTTCTTCGTCGAGAGCGCTGTCATCCGGCGACGCCGCAGGAATGCTCGGGTCGCGTCGCGCCACACCGCGCGCGAGATCGACTACACCCAAGAGAGCGAGCGCGTAGAGGAGCGGAGCCACGTCGACTGAGGGTGCTGATTGCGCAAGGGTCGCGACTGACTCACCACGCGCGCGCGACATCACCTGCATTTCACCCTCGCCGAGGGCGCACTCGCCCAGCAGGGACACGTTCGGCCCGTCTCCCACTCGCGAAGATGCGCCCAGCGCTCGCATCGCGTTGTCCGTGTCGATCGAGCGGCGAACAGCATCGACGAACACTTCTGCGCCGGTAGACCCACCAAACACACTTGGCTCGTTGCGCAGCCTGCCGGGCGCTTCCGGCTCCATGTGAGCCGAGCCGCTCGCGATGGCCAAGCAATGACCGATGAGCCACTCGGCGTGCGCTCGCAACACCGACCACATTTGATCCTGACCCAGCGCGCCCTGCGCCACGAGCGCCGCGCCCGCATGTCGTCCGTTGGGCGGGAGTCGGCCAGCCAGTTGCGCGACGCGCTCTTTGGGGAGATCTCCGCGCGCGCCCAGAAACGCGAGCAGGCTCTCCGCGTCGATGCCGGAGGCAGCGGTCACCAAGTCACCCTCTCGCAGTACCACGCGCCTGACGCCCATTTCTGACTCGAGAGTCAGTGTTCCGGTCGCTCGAGAAGATATGGCTTGAGCGATGATGCGCGCAGGCTCGCCAGGGCCCAAAATGACGGGCCCAATCGCTGGCGGAGCACTGTCCGCGCGAGCACTCTGCGCGCCAGCGTGAGCAGCAGACTGTGCCGGCGGGGCGTTGCGCGCAGAGGCCGGAACACCTCCAGAGAGGCTCGCGGGCACGTGGCCGAACGCCGCAGGCGGCTCTCTCATCGGCAGGAGCATCCCGCCTTGTTGAACGAGGAGCTCACTGCCCAAGGTCGTCGACAACACGCTTGGCGGTGGTTTGCCGATCGACATAGGAGGCGGGGGAAAAGAACTCTGGCGCCGGGGCGATTCGTTGGCTGGCGCGCGGTCCTCTTGTGCAAAGGCGCGCGGCGAGACTTGATTCGCTGTCGAGGTAGAAGCGCTCGAACGTTGCAACTCGCTCGAGCGTTGCAACTCGGTGGTTGGAGGAGAACGACCGCTGCTCGAACGCTCCGATCCCGTAGTCGCTCCGGATGTTTCGCCGAACGTTTTAGGTACTCCTTGCGATCCGTCGCTCGTGAGTTCGGGACGTCGCGCTCCTGTCGTCTCGGCGCGACCACCCGAGGTGGTGCCACGAGGAGCCGATACCTCGGCGGCGAGATCTTCTTCTTCTTCTTCTTCGAGAGGGGCGTCGAGCGCCGCGAGGATCTCTTCGGGAAGTACGGCTTCGATTTCTTCTTCTGGAGTCGCCAGCGACGGGTCGTGCGGCAACTGCGCGCCGAGACGCCCTTCGGCTTCTGCGATCAGATTTTCGAGTTCGTGACTGAGCGGTCCAACACGTTGTGAACTCCCCGCTGCTGGAACCAGCATCGGCGGTGGCGGCTGCGACAACCTCTTGACAGAGATGCCACCACTCGGCGGAGCCGCCTCGCCTGGCACCGACGCAGGCTGAGAGTCCGACGATGGCGGCGCGCTGCGTTTTGGCGGCGCAGACGAGAGTCGGCCGCCGAGCGCGAGGGCGTGCACCTTCTTGACGATCGCGCTGACGTCGACGGGCCGCGCAAAAAAGCCGCTCCCCTCGAACGCAAACGCTTCGACAGCGCTCGAATCACGCTCCTTTGGGCCGACTTCTTCCCAAGCGCTTTCGTCATTCTCGAGCGAAGCCGGCAGAGTCCCTGCGCGACCGGTGAACAAGAGATCAATCGATTCGCAGTCGGGGACTTCACGCAAACGAGCCACCGCTTCGAGCGCCCCTTCTGCGTCTGCGTCGACAATCACGACATGCGGTCGCTGCACGGCCACACGCGCAACCAGCATCGACAACGGGACGTCGATCACCTGAAAACCAGCCGCTCTCAGCGCCTGTGACACACGCTCGGCTTCGGCCGTGGGATCGCTCACGAAGACGGTGACCGTCGTGCTCGGAGGTTGCGAGGTGGGGTTATCGATCGTCATCGCGTGCTGCCTACGAGGCTCGGTTACTCTTTCTGGTGTTGACCACGCCGCGTAGCGGACGTGCCGTCGTTCTTGCCTGCGAGTCGGAGCGCCAATCGCTCACCCAATCGCGGCGCCCAAAGCCCACCGTAGACCAGCAGGAAGACGAAAACGACGACCGCGATTTCTCCTCGCGAAAGCTCGAGCATCTCTGACAGTCTATCAAATCGCCTTCGCACCCGCTGCGAATCACCCATGCTCGCCATCTTCGTTCGCCCCCATTCGTCTCTCGAGGCCAAAGCCGGTGCGGAACAGAGCGTGGACGATGTCGTCGCACTCTTGCCCGCCGATTTACGCGCGCAAAAGGGAGACCCGGAACCGCTCGTTTCGCGCCTAAAAGAAGGCCCTTTTTTGCCTCTTTCGCAGGCTCTCACCCGAGACGCGCGTCTGACCGACGATCTCGCAAAGGCGTTCTCGGTGCCCTCGCTCGGGCGGTACGGTCGGTTTCGTCGATGGCTTTGGTTGGCGCTCATTGCCGTGCTCGTCCTGATGGAACTCGAAAGAGAACTCCTCGCGGCTGGGGTGGCTGGGATCGGTCGAAGACTCGCCGTCGACACGTTCTTTTTTGCGCTCGTGTCGATCGATCTCGCGCGTCCGGTGCCGCGCATGTCGCGTGTGACTGCGCTCGTGATGCTCGCGATCACGGTCCGATATGCCGACATGGCGGCGCGCGCCTGTGGAGAGCATCGGATGCTGATCCCGCTCGGAGCACTCACATTGGCCGGCGCGATCGGACTCTTGACCATGTCACCCAGCCGACAAAAGCTGCGCGATGAAGTCTTCGCCAAAGTGCTGCCGCACAGGCGTCTGCCTACGTCGAGATCGCCGCTGGATCGTGGCGCAATCGGAGGCGCACTCCTCGTCGGCACGGGATTGCCGCTCGTGCTCTTGGCGGCGCGCGCGGCGCACTTGGGTGCACTCGTTCAAGGCGCGATGCTCATCGCCTGGGCGCTCGCAGCTCCACGCTTGTTCGAGCGAGTCATGGGAACGTCAGCATCACCGGGAGCAATCGGCTCTCGCGGATGGACGCTGCTGTCGGCGGTAGCCGCAGGTCTTGGAGTCACGATCGCGCTCGCCCATGCGTCGCACTATGGCATCGGGCTCTTCGCGCATGCGACGCAATGCCTGGATTCAGCTGGTTTCGAGCATGGTTTGGCGCAGCGCATCTTGGAATCGCAGACTGTGAACGCCTCGCAAGACCTCGCCGGAGTGCGATCGAAGTGGTTGTACATTGCCATGACCGTCTGCGTGATTCCGCTCGCAGAAGAGCGTGTGTTTCGTGACGTGCTTCAGCGTGTGCTCGTGCGCTCGTTCGGAAAACGAAGAGGCGTCGCAAGTGCCGCGGCGTTGTTTGGTCTCGCGCACCTTGGCGTGTATGGCGCGGCGACGTTCGACGCGGTGTTGCTCGGAGTTGGTTTTGGTGTCGCCTACGAAGAAGCCGGGCTCGTGGCGTCGACTCTGACGCACGCGCTGTGGAATCTTTACTGGCTCTCTTGAGCGCCTTGAACCAAACTCCAGGGGATGTCGTTTCGTCACGGACTGCTGTGCGCACTGCTGCTTGGTTGCGGACCCTCGGTGACGCTGCCAGACCAGAAAAACAGCTGCTCGCTCGAGTCCGCACCCTTGGACGGCCAGCCGGTTTCGCAGCTCGGTCGACAAGTGGACGGCCCGTTTCAACCGCTGATCGACGGCGATGTGTTGACACTCGTGCACGGACCGCAGGGTGGCCAACACGTCTATGTAGTGGTGCACACGTGGGTGCGCAAAAATGAGACTTGGATCTATTCGTTCAAACTCGTGGACGCTCAAGGGACGCAGATCGCGAGCGTGTCCACTGCGCTCGACGCGTGCGGTCCCGGTTGGACGACGTCCACGAATGTTCGTTTGGTCGTTAGCGGCGCGGTGCTCGAGACCGATGCGGTCCTCACTTTTTCTGCGCGACCGCTCGGCGGAAGCGACGCGGGCACGGGCTCGCTCGACGAGACCGTCAAAGTCATCGTGAAATAGCAATTTTCGACTACACCTATTTCATGCCCACTTTCACCGAACAGTTTCTCTCTGAGAGCGCTCAGATCGTCCAACAGCTCGACGTGGCCAGCATCGAGGCTGTGGTCGACGGGCTCGCCGCGTTGCGCGCAGGCGGCGGAAGGTTGTTCATTCTCGGCGTCGGCGGATCTGCAGGTCACGCCAGTCACGCAGTGAATGACTTTCGAAAACTCTGCGTCCTCGAATCTTATGCACCGACCGACAACGTGAGTGAACTGACGGCGCGCACGAATGACGAAGGCTGGGACACGACATTTTCGGAGTGGCTCAAAGTCAGCCGCCTCGGCAAGAGCGACGGACTGCTCATTTTTAGCGTGGGCGGGGGCAATCGCGAAAAAAACGTGTCGGTCAATTTGGTGCGCTCGATGGAGCTCGCCAAAGAGCGCGGCGCGAAAATTTTCGGCATCGTGGGTCGCGACGGCGGCACCACCAAACAACTCGCAGACGCATGCGTCGTCATCCCGACCATCTCTCCTGATCGCATCACACCGCACACCGAAGGCTTCTGCGCGGTGGTGTGGCACCTCATCGTGAGTCACCCCAAGCTCGCCGCGAACCCGACCAAATGGGAGAGTGTGGTCAAAGCGTCGGGCAAGTAGTGGTCTCGGGGGTCATTCTCGATCGCGACGGCACGCTCATCGACGTGGTGCGCGACGAGGAGACGGGCGTCATCACGACTGCGTTTCATCCGTCGCAGTTGCGGCTCTTGAACGGTGTGGTCTCGGGACTCAGGAAGTTGGCGGACGCAGGCTTCGTACTGGCGATTGCCACCAATCAACCGGGTCCGGCCAAAGGTCAGTTCACGCGAGAGGCTGTGCAGCGCACCAACGACGCGCTCGTGGTCTTGCTCGCGTCGCATGGCATCGTGATCGCGAAGGTTGCCTCATGCATGCATCATCCAGACGGTGGCGAAGGCGGCGACCGATCGCTCGTCGGTCCATGCGCGTGTCGCAAGCCCTTGCCAGGCATGTTGAACGATTTGGTGCTTGATTTGAGCCTTGATCGTGCATCCAGTTGGATGGTTGGCGACACCACGAGCGACGTCGTGGCGGGGCAGGCCGCGCACCTGAAGACGGCGTTGTTGTTCGATACCAAGCGCTGCGAGTTGTGCCCGCTCCGCAGCGGGCCTGGCGTCACCACGGACGCGCACGCTCCCAATCTCGACAAGCTCGCAGACGCCATACTCGGTTGTGCTACTCATTTGGTGTAGACCACGCCGCGCCCCCCGCGCGGACGTGCCGTCAACTTCCCTCTTGGAGAGACCATGGCCATCTTCATCGACAGCTCCGACCCCAAAGAAATCAAAGACCTCTTCGGCTGGGGCGTCCTCAGCGGGGTGACGACCAATCCGCTGATCATCGCCAAAGAGGCGCCTGACGCAGACCTCGGCGAGTGCATCAAAGATGTCTTGAAGGTCAGCTGGGGCGACGTGTCCGTCGAGCTGACGACAGAGACCGAAGCCGAGATGCTCGCCGAAGC
>JAYVXK010001028.1:0-3675 GCA_043785265.1 Myxococcales bacterium
TCGAATGGCGTACCAGGGGGTGCCCCCAACGAAGCCATATTGGGACCGGTAATCGGCTTGCGTCGTCAGATCAAAGACGGACTCGCGAGCGCGATGAGCGCCAATCCAACCCTCGCTTCACTCAATCCAGACGATCTCGCGAGCGCCTTCAATTCATTGGATGTCGTGTTTCGCGATCTGATGATCGATCTCGTGACTGAAGCCGCGTTCTCCGCACCTGAGTATGGCGGCAATAAGGGATTAGCAGGTTGGCAGATATGCCATTTCGAAGGCGACAGTCAGCCGCTTGGCTTCAGTCAATACAACGGCAAGACCTATGTCGAGCGCACGGACGCGCCACTTTCGACAGCCAATCCAGGCCCTGATCCGGCACCGATGGATGCCGCTACCAAACAAACATTGGACGCCGCGGTTGCCTTTCTCGGAGGCCGAGTCAACGGATGAGAAAAACCGTATTTGGCAATCAGTCGATTACCCACTTCGATGTACTCGTCATTGGCTCGGGCGCAGGCGGCGGACCGGTCGCGTACGTCAACGCGGTCAACGGCAAGAAGGTCTTGGTGCTCGAGGCTGGGCCTTGCCACTTCGACCACCTCGATGACCCCGCGCAGTTACCCGTGTCGCGTTTCTCCAATGACGAATTGAAGATCGAACATCGAAACTTCATCGCGCCAGACGATCGCGCGGAGCCTCGAACGTGGCGCAAGACAGCGGCAGACGGTGATCGAACGTATGTCGGCGGCGTGCAAAATTTGGCCAAAACAGTGGGCGGCGGGTGCGTGCACGCGGACCTCAAGATGCCGCGCTTTCAACCGACTGACTTTCAGTTCGGTACGATCTTGCCCAACATCATGAATGCCAGTTTCGCAGACTGGCCGGTTCAATACGCCGAGCTCGAACCGTTCTACGCCTGGGGTGAACGCGTGCTGGGCGTTCAGGGGATCAAAGGCGCAGACCCTTTCGAAGGACCCCGCTCTACTGATTATCCCATGGCTCCTGGCGCGCCGATGTACGGCGGTCTCGTCGTCAAAAAGGGGCTCGACGCGCTCGGGTACACGATGTTTCCGTATCCGTCTGCGGTCAACAGTGTCCCCTATGATGGCCGTCCGGCGTGCGTCGATTGCGGCTTTTGCTCGAGCTACGGATGTCCCACCAACGCGAAGGGATCGACGGCGGTCACGATGTTGCGCAAAGCGCTCGTCAGCGGCAATTGCCAACTACGCGCGGAGACTCGCGCGGTGCGTTTGCAAACCAACAGCGCGAAAAACCAAGTGGTCGGCGTCGAAGCGATCGGTCCCAAAGGCGAGCGCGTGACGTTCACCGCAGACCGCTACGTCCTCGCCGCGAGTCCGATCGAAGACGTGAGACTTCTTTATTTGTCCGACAACGCGGCTCTCGGAAACTCGAGCGGCATGGTCGGTCGCAACCTGATGTTTCATTATCAGACTGTCTCTCTTGGCATCTTCAACGAGCGCGTGCACGGTCATCGCGGTCGCACGGTCGCGCACGGATTCACTGATTTTCGCGGCGTTCCGAATGATCCCAAGCGTCCGCTCGGTGGCATCGTCGAGGTCAGTGGTGGTGGCTTGCCGATTGGCGAAGGTCACTATTACGCGCGCATCCTCAAGCAACTTCGTTTCGGCAAATGGGATGGCGTCCTCTTCAAGAACTTGATGAGGCAAAGTCCCGCGCGCGATCGCGTCATGATCTTGGTCGTTCAAGCAGAGGACGCACCGCAAACCACCAACCGTGTCGACTTGGATCCCGCGATCGTCGATCTCGATGGTTTGCCCGTCGCGCGATGCACCTACCAAAACCACCCCTTCGAGACCTCGGCGGGCGACTTTTATGCGCCCAAACTCATGGACATCTTCACCAAGGCTGGCGCGCACTACACGGCAGTTGCGCCGCGTGGCGACCTCCCCGGTTCGCAGCACATCATGGGCACGCTGCGTTTTGGTTCTGATCCGAAGACGAGCGTCTGCGACAAGGACGGCAAGTTTTGGGACATCGGCAATCTGTATGCGAGTGACGGCGCGCTCTTTCCCACGTCGTCTGGCTACAACCCGACCATGACGATCGTCGCGCTCGCGTTGCGTGTGGGAGCAGCCATGGTCAATCCAGCTTCGCCGGCGAGCGTCATCTCGTGACGAAGACCACATAGCCTCGGTCTGAGTCGCCCAGCGTGACCTTCGCGAGAGGCCTAAAATGAGCCTCGAACAGCGGATTGTGCGCGAGTCGTTCGGAGACGGCGTGCGCAAACGAGATCGTCTCTGGATGCGCCAAGGATGCATCGCGCAAACCAGGGTCGACATAGAAGACCGCGCAGTCGACTTCTCGGTCCAGGAGCATGGCGACATCGACACGCTTACTCGTGTGACCGCCTGGCAGTGCGGCGATCATCGGATCAGTGAGACCGGCGAGATCGACCAATGAACTCTGTGTAGCGACCGAGACCCACCCGATGTCCACAGTCGCGACGCGCGTACAGTCGGCGAGCACTGGCCGTGCGTCGGCCACAAGTCGCGCGCGATCGCTCATGACGTTGAAACCCTTAGGCGCCACGATCACCCAGAAGTAGCCACCAATCGCGAGGGCGAGAGCAGTGCGCGTTACGAGCGGTCCGAGCTTGGAGGCAGCGCCGGCATGAACATAAGCAAGTGCCAACCCTGGAATGACCGGTGCAAACAATCGCGCATAAGGCATCCAGTCTCCGCCCACCAACACCACCACCACGACATGGACCACGAACGCCACCGCGATCGCGCGACCGATGGGGTGACCTTTGCTGAGTGCAATGGGCGCCATGCACGCAAGAGGAACCACCGACGCGATCAGCCCTGCTATCGCATAGGTCGAGCCATGCTCCATGTCGCTTGGCTTGGCGAGGAGCGCAAGTGGATAGGGATGACCAAAGACTGCGGCGCGAGTGATCGCGATTGCCACAAACGGAACGAGCGAAGCCGCAGACAATAGGGCGATCCGTCGTCGTGATTCACCGCTCGCGATGGCGCGACCCATCGCCCACGCGAGAGCCCAAGGAGCAAGCTCAGGACGAAACGCAGCCGCGAGCGCACCTAAGGAAGTACTTAGGTAACCCTGTTCGTGGAGCGCCACGGACGCCGTGCAGAGCGCGATGACGACTCCTGTCTCCATCCCGCTCGCTGCGTGAGCAGACACAGGCAACGACGCGAGGACCAACAAGAGAGCCGCAAACCTGACGGCACGTCCGCGGCTACGCTGCGGCGTGGTCAACACCAGAGGGAGCCCGTGGACTTCGACCTTGGCGATCGCCGCGCCGAGTAACCCAGCAGCGAGAGTCCAGAACGCGATCCCTAACCATTGCGCGCGACACAAGACGGTCCACGCGTCTGCGTGCGCAAAGGGCGACAGCAGCCACGGCCATGGGAGCGGAGTGACGCCATCGGTCGACGGACCGGTCGGATCGAATCGGTAGCCAGCCCCAGAAGCGACATTGCGTGCAAACTGCACTGAAATGAGCGCGTCATCCACGGTGAATCCGCGCATGAGCGTCGCTGCAGTGCCCGCAGTCACTGCGAACGCGAGGCCGTATCCGAGCCGCGCCCGCTTGTCCAATCTCTCGCGAGACTAGCCGAAAACTACGCTCTGGCTCTCAGTCTTTCTACGATTCGAGTCAAGCCAGCCACATGCGTA
>JAYVXK010001029.1:0-3670 GCA_043785265.1 Myxococcales bacterium
CGCCGTGCCGCCCTCACCGTGGCTCGGTATTCAAGGCGCACCCGACGCGACTCCCAATCAACGCGGTGTTCGTGTCCTGGCGACCGCGCCCAACTCTCCCGCGCAAGCCGGCGGTCTCAAGGCCCAGGACTTGATCTTCATCGTCGACGGTCAACCCGTCGAAACGCCCGAACGCCTCCAAGAACTCATCGCCAAACACGCGGTCGGCGAAACGGTCAAGCTCCAAGTCATCACCTCCGACAAACCCCACGAAGTAACCATCCTCCTCCGGTCCGCCCCCTAGCCAAGCCGCACTTAGCTTGGAAGGGCGTTGACATGTCAGGGTGCTCACGTTCATTCTTCGCGTGAGCGCCAAGTAGAGGCGCCAAACTCTTCCACAGGTCACCTTTGGCAGGCCCCCTCCGCATCGAAGTCGCCGGCGAAACCAACGTCGGGATGAAGCGCAACCACAACGAGGACAACTTTTCCATCCTCGAAGAAGGTGGTCTTTACATCGTCGCTGATGGAATGGGCGGTCACGCCTCTGGCGAAGTCGCGAGCAAGATGGCCGTGGACTCGTTGCGTGAGTTCTTCTCCGCAACCGCAGAAGACCCCGAGCGCACGTGGCCGTACAAAATGGACCGTAGCAAAGGCTACGAAGAAAACCGGCTCATTACAGGCATCAAACTCGCCAACCTGCGCATCTACGAGAGCGCGCAACGCGACCCGCGTCAGCGCGGCATGGGCACCACGCTCGTCACGATGTTCGCGGTGGAAGACGGCGTGTATGTCGCGCACGTGGGCGACTCGCGTGTGTATCGCGTGCGCGAAGGCAAGATCGAACAGCTCACTGAAGACCACTCGCTGCTCAACGACCACATCAAGATGAAGCGCCTCACGGCAGAAGAGATCGCCAACTTCCCGCACAAGAATGTCATCGTGCGCGCGCTGGGCATGAAGGACACCGTCAAGGTCGACACGCGCTTCGAGCAGCCTCGCGCCGGCGATGTCTACTTGCTGTGCTCGGACGGCTTGAGCGGCCCTGTCGACGACCCGACCATGCTCCAGATCTGTACGACCACGCCAGACCTGAAAACAGCCGCAAGTCAGCTCATCGAGAAGGCCAACAGCAACGGCGGCCCCGACAACATCACAGTCGTTCTCGCGCGCTGGCTCGCTTGACACCACTGCCGCAGGTCGCGATTTTGGGCCTCTTCCCCCTTCGGGGACTTTCCAGGATCGTCGGCGACCATCCGTCCTCACGTACAGGAGTACGTTCCGGGCGGATGTCCGCCGAATAGACCCAAACTCGCTTACTGCGGCAGCGGTGTTCTGATGAGAGTGGGATTGTCGAATCGGCAATCACCGCTACATTTTTGGAGCTCCTCGAGCGTTGAGTCAGGGTGGCATCGGCCACGCGTCTCGTTCGTAGAGGCTTCTCTCATGCCTGATCCAAATAGTCCCTTACGGTTGCGTGCGTTTCGAGCTCTCTGGTTGGCGTCCATTTTTTCTTACGCGGGTACCTTCATCGAAGACGTAGGCCATGGCTGGCTCATGGTCACTCTCACGAGCAATCCGTTGCTCGTCGCCATGCTCACCACCGCGTGGACCGTGCCAGCGTTTTTGCTCACGTTGCCAGCAGGTCTGCTCGCCGATCGGTTTGACCGCAGAAAATTGCTGGTTTGGTCGCAGGGACTCAGCGCGCTCGTGGCTCTCACGCTCGCGATCGTGACGCGCGCAGGGCTTGTCTCGCCAGGGGTCATCCTCGCTGCATGCGTCGGCCTCGGTCTCTCGGCTGCGCTCGCCACTCCATCGTGGCACACGCTCATCGCTGATCTCGTTCCGCGCGAGACCACCGCAGAAGCCGTGGCACTCAACTCGATCGCATTCAATCTCGCTCGCGCAGTCGGGCCTGCGATCGGAGGCTTTGTGTTGGGCTCGCTCGGCCCCGTGTGGGCCTTCGGCATCAACGCGGCGAGCTTTCTCGCGATCATTCATGTGCTCCACTCGTACCCCGAGTTTCGCGTCGTCGCCGAGGCTCCACGTGAGCGTCGGCCTGGCGAATCGATTGCAAGCGCGCTGATCGCCCCATTTTTGCAGGTCAAAAAGAGTCCTCGTCTCAGCGCGCCTTTCGTCGCGATCGCGCTGTTCAGCGTGCCGGCGGCTTGCGCCCTCTCGCTCCTGCCTGCGTTTGCCAAGCACTCGCTCGAAACCACCGCGCGTGGCTATGGGGCGCTGCTGACGGCGATCGGGGTCGGCGCCATCTGTGGTGGCCTCACGCTCAAACGTGCTCGCGCGCGGCTCGGACCTAAAGCCCTGGTGAGTCTTGCGTTCGCGCTCTACGGCACTGGGGTTTTTGCGATGGCGTTCGCGCCCAACGTCTTGCTCGCGGTCGCGTGCCTACTGCCCGCGGGTGTGGGGTGGGTCACGCTCAGTGTGCTCAATGCCACTGTGCAGCTGGCGTCGCCTGCGTGGATCAAGTCACGGACGATGGCGCTCTATCAAACGACATTTCTCGTCTGTTGGTCGATCGGCGCCACGCTCGGCGGAGTGCTCGCGCGCTTCACCAACGAACGCACAGCGATTGCAGTGGGCGGCGCGGGCGTACTGCTCGTGTCGTTCGCGGTGCGTCGCCTCAAGCTGCCGACCAGAGACGCGGATCTCGTCGCTGCGCCCGTGATGACACCCATCGCGGCACGCGCGGCGTAAACGCCTTCAGTTCGGGACGGGCTGCACCACGATCGTGTTGATCGGCGCGATGTTGCCGCCTGCGGGGTAAGCGTAGGACGACGCGTTGTCGAGTCCCCAGACCATGATGCCGAACGGCCCCGCGCTCGATGCGCTGTGTGGTCCGTTGTTGCACTGCCCATTCGGTGCACCATTGCGGATGAGATCGATGTTGGTCACTTCGTACTGACCACTGGAACCGACGGGTTTCCATCCCTTCAATGTGCCTGCGCAATCGAGAGTGACGTCTTGAAAACCGCTTCCCGTCTTCACGCGAGTGAACACCAGATTGCTCGTCGGATAGGTCGGGTCGGTGAAGAAAACATATTTGTTCAAGAACTGCGCTGGCGGCAGGATGTTCACGTATTCCTCGTCGCCGAGACAGCCGACCTTGCTCCCACCCGTGACGAAACATCCCGTCATGATCTGAGCGACATAAAACGGATGGTTGTTGTCCTGCGCCTTGACCGTGAAAGGCCCCGTCGCCTCGAAGTCGACGACTTGACCTTGCGACAAGGTCGTTGGCGCACCTGGAACTTGCGGACTGTAGCTGAGCGTCGTGCCCTTCTGCGCACCGACGAAACGATACGGAATGGCCTCTTCTTGATTGTCGATTCGCCGCGTGAAATAGGGCGGAATCGCGTACTCGGAACCGAACGCGCTGATGGGCATGATTTGCTGATGCGCTGAATCGCAACCGCCGCCCGTCGACGTCGAACTCTTGTAGCAATCGTAACCTTGGCCCCCAGTGAAGGCGATCGGGTTGTTCGACTGGAGGATGGTGCCGCTCATCTCGTTCGAATCTTGCCACTGGATGTACTCACCCGTGGTGACTGTGTTGCCGAATGTGCTGCTGCCTTCGGGCACGAACGTCGCTGCGGCCCCGGCGAATGTCGCGACGAAATACACACTCAACGCGGGTGAGTACATCCAGTGGCAAGATTCGAACGAGATGAGCGGCACC
>JAYVXK010001030.1:0-3669 GCA_043785265.1 Myxococcales bacterium
CGAGAACATCATCATCGTCACCAAGACGGACGACGAAGGTCAGGGCAACGAGATCGTGAAGGTCTGCGATTTTGGCATCGCAAAAATGGGTTCGAGCGCGGATTCGTCGATACAGAACGCCAAGCTCACCAACGCAGGATCGATCGTGGGGACGCCGGACTACATGTCTCCCGAGCAAGCACGCGGACAATCCACCGTCGACGCACGCAGCGATCTCTATTCGGTGGGAGTCATGCTCTACGAGATGATGACCGGCCGCGTGCCCTTCGTCGCCAACTCGCCGCTCGGCGTGGTTTTGGCGCATCTCAACGACACGCCGCGCCCGCCTTCGGAAATCAATCCAGACGTCGATCCACGCCTCGAAGCGCTATGCATGCGAGCGCTCTCGAAGGAGCCCGACGACCGATTTGCCTCGGCGCGTGAGATGCGGGCGGCACTCGCAGAAGGCGGACTGCACGTTCCTCACGGCATGGATGCACCACCGGCATCGGTCTCTTCGTCCCGAATCGCGGCGAGTGCTCCGATTCGGTCCAAACGTCCTGCGCTCATGCTTGCTCCTGAGCCGTCGATCGCGACGAGCGACACGATGATCGCCGATGCCCCGCAGATGGAGTCGGACCGACCACGCCAACGACCGCCGATGACGAGTGCGATGGCCGCGCTGATGGAAGAGCCCATCGAGCCACCAAAGTCCGGCCCGTCGCCACTTGCGGTTGTCGTGGTGCTCTTGCTGCTCGCAGGGGGCGGTGCGTTGTATTGGCTCAAATTTAGGCCTGCGGGCGCGTTAGATGACACGTCAAGTGGCACCCTTCCCACGACCAGTGCGCATCCGCTTGCCAGCATGTCTGGGGTGAAGCCGGTGGATGTGCCGGTCGTGATCCCTTCGAGCACCGCGCCTCACGCGTCTGGTTCTTCGTCTGGTGTGCCTGCACCGTCTGGGCATCCGTCCGCGAGCGCATCTGCGCTGGTGAATCCGCCTCACACGATTGACTCGAGTGTCGCCCCGTTGCCGAGCGCTTCGGCGAGCGTTGCCGCTCCGCCAGCGTCTGCGTTGCCGCCGATGAAATCGCACATCGTCGTCGGTCCGATCAACGCCGACCATGTGGCGTCGTCGGAGATTCTCAACGCGCTCCCCGTCGGGCGCTTCGAGCAGTGCTATCGCGACGCCACAGCGGGACAATCAAAGCCGCCAACAGGCGACGCCAAGCTGCACCTCACGCTCACGGCGACATCGACCGAAGCCTCGTTCGCCGGTCCTCCCGAGCTTGCGAATGGAATCGGTAATTGCATCACTCGCGCTGCGGGCGGCGTGAATGTGAACCTGCCGAACGGGCCAGCAAGCGCCGACATCGAGCTCACGTTCAAAGAGTAATCAGCAGGGTTTTGCGGTCACCTGGATGACTTTGTCTTCCATCCGCGCGATCTCTTCGATGAGCTCGTCGGGTGGCGCAGCAGACAAGCGAATGACCGCGACTGCGGCTTTCGCGCCTGCAAAAATCGTGTTGGTCATGTCTTCGACATTGAGACCAAACTTGCGAATCACTTCGAGGACGGCCGCGAGCACACCGACCTTGTCATGATGACGCACGAGTAAGAGCACCTTCGCCGGCGGGTGGCGTTCGATGTTGACGCAGTTGGGCACGTGACCGTTGCGCACGAACTCGGCGCAGATGCGCACGGCTTCTGCGGCGATCGCATTCTGTGCTTGCTCGGTGCTCGCGCCGATGTGATGCGTCCCGACGAAGTTGGGCAAACCGAACAAGTCTCCCGAGACGCTCCCCGTGCCGCCTTCCGGTTCGGGATCGAAGACGTCGAGGCCGGCGCGAATTTCTTTTTCGCGCATCGCGCGTTCGAGCGCCAACTGGTCGACGACTCCACCGCGACTGGTGTTGATGAAGGTCGCGCCGCTCTTCATGCGCGAGAAAAATTCGACGCCGAACAGCTTCTTGGTCTCCGCGAGCTGCGGGACATGAACCGTCACGATGTCGGCCTTTTCAGCCAATTCCATCAATGATGCACACGGCTTGATACCGAGGGTCGCGAGCACGACGGGATCTTCTGGCACCGAGTAGGAGATGAGGTCCATCTCAAAAGCGGCGGCGCGCTTCGCGACCGCTTGACCGATCGCACCCAGCCCCACGATGCCGAGCGTCTTGCCTTTGATGCCGTCCGCCTTGCTGTATTCCTTTTTGTTCCACTTGCCCGCGCGGAGATCGGCAGTGTTGGTCGGGATGCGACGATCGAGCGCGAGCATGAGTCCGATCGCAAGCTCGGCGACCGCGACATTGTTCTTTCCCGGACAATTGGCGACATAGATCCCCCGATCACTCGCCGCGCCGACGTCGATCGTGTCGGTGCCCGCACCTGCGCGCAAGATCAACTCGAGCGTGTTCGCGCTCGCGATCGCTTTAGCGGTCACCTTGGTACTGCGCACCACGAGGATGCCAATGTTGGCGACCTCTGACTCGAGTGCTTCGGCGGTCAGATCTGGTTTGTTGTCGACGTGCAAACCGAGCGCACGAAACTGAGCGACGTAGACGTCCGGAAATTTGTCCGCGATGAGAATGCGCATAGTCGCGCAGCGTAATTGAAGGCGCGGCGGCTCGCGTCAGGGAATTTGGTGAGTGTTTGATCAACAAGTTAGTGGCGAGATCGATCGCGATGAAGTCCCTATTTTATTCATGGATCCGCGATCCATCGGGGACGCGCACCTACATCGCGAAGAGATGCGAAGCCGCGAACAGACGCGATGGAAGATCCGCGCCCGTCCCCGTCCGCCGTCTCCGTCCGCCGTTCCCGCACCCGTCCCCGTTCCCGCACCCGTCCGTCCCCGTCCCTGGTCCATCGCGCGACCGTGGGTCAAGGGCAGCTTTGCAACACTGGCGCTGCCATACCCACGGGGCCGCGTTTTGCCTGAATTGCTTGGAACCCGAGCCCCATCGAGATCCCGTCGCAGGTCTTGCTGTGATCTTGCGTGTCGTCGCTCATGATGTCCGAGGTGTGATCAAGACCGAGGACCTCGTCACCGAGGTGAAGAAGATCGGCTTCGCCAACAACCTGTGCAATCAGTCGCTACTCGCAAACCTCGTCACCATGATCCGGCAGGCCCCGATCATGCCGTTCGACGCGCTCTTGCGATCCGCGGAGAGTGTCATCTGCACTTGCGCCGCACGCAGCGTCAGGTTCATTTTTATCTGACCGCCGAACGGAACGCGCACAGCGAAGCCGGTCCCCGCGCCCGTTCCCCTTCCATCGACAAAATAAAAAACGGGCTCGTCCTTTTGAGACGAGCCCGCGTTGTCTTCAGACGGTGCGCTTACCAGCGACTGCCGCGGTCGCGACCACCGCCGCCTCCGCCACGATCGCCGCCGCCGCCACGAGGTCCGCCGCCGCCGCCGCCACGGCCACCGCCGCCGCCGCCGCCGCCGTAACCACCGCCGCCGCCACCACCGCCACCGCCGCCACCACCGCCACCACCACGAGCGCCACGCTCTTCGGCTTCGTTCACGCGGAGTGCGCGGCCGTCGAGGGAGGTGCCGTTGACGGCTTGGATGGCTGCTTCAGCTTCGGCAGGGGTGCCCATGGTGACGAACGCAAAACCGCGCGATTGCCCGGTCATACGATCTGTAACGATGTGCACGTCGGTGACTTCACCGACACGAGCGAACA
>JAYVXK010001031.1:0-3657 GCA_043785265.1 Myxococcales bacterium
TTGTCCGTGTTGCCCACGGTGTGGTTTCGCAACACATGGAGCTGGACGGAGCAGTCGAATCCCAAGCCGCACCTGCGCCGCGCGCACCCTGGTGAGAGCTGCGTGCTCTTGCAAGAGGATCACTTGGGCAAGCGTTGGGTCTATGGCGAAGCCGAAGCGGATCTTCTCTTCACCGAGAACGACACCAACAAGGCCGCGCTTTTTGGAGCGCAGAGCGAGTCGCCCTACACCAAAGATGCGTTTGCTCGTCACGTCATCGGCAAAGATCGCGACGCGTGCAATCCCGCCCACGAAGGCACCAAAGCCGCATTTTTACAGGAGATCACACTCGGGCACGGTGAGAGCAAAGTGTTGCGCCTCCGCATGGTCGATGCCGAGACGGACGATCCGTTTGGCAAGTTCGACGAGACGTTCGCCTCTCGCACGTCAGAGGCTGACGAATTCTTCGAGTCGATCATGCCGACGACACTCACGGTCGACGAGCGTCGCGTCTACCGCCAAGCCGTTGCGGGACTGATTTGGTCCAAGCAGTTCTACCACTTCGACGTTCATCGTTGGCTCCGCGGAGACCCGGGTTCACCACCGCCCGACGCCCGCAAGAAGGGCCGCAACGCGGAGTGGTCGCATCTGTACAATAGCGAAGTATTGTCGATGCCCGACAAGTGGGAATATCCCTGGTACGCGGCTTGGGACTTGGCATTTCACTGCGTGCCCATGGCGCTGGTCGATCCAGAGTTTGCCAAGCAGCAACTCTCTCTGCTCACGCGTGAGTGGTACATGCACCCCAACGGGCAATTACCGGCCTACGAATGGGCGTTTGGTGACGTGAACCCGCCCGTGCACGCGTGGGCGGCGCTGCGTGTTTATCAAATCGAACGACGCATGACCGGTCGCGCTGACAGAGGATTTCTCGAGAGTGTGTTTCACAAGTTGATGCTCAACTTCACTTGGTGGGTAAACCGCAAAGACGCACGCGGCAAAAACGTCTTCGAGGGTGGCTTCCTGGGTTTGGACAACATCGGTGTGTTCGATCGCTCCGCGGTGCTCCCCGATGGTGGCTCACTCGAACAAGCAGACGCGACCAGTTGGATGGGCATGTACTGCCTCAACCTGCTCGACATCGCTCTCGAGCTCGCCAAAGAAAACCCTCGCTACCAAGACGTCGCCAACAAGTTCTTCGAACACTTCTTGCTCATCGCGCGCGCCATCAATGTTGGTCACGAAGGCGACAGCAGCGGTCTCTGGGACGAACGAGACGGCTTCTTTTACGACTCTTTGCGACTCAACGGCGCGCAACAACCGATGCGCGTGCGCTCGATGGTCGGGCTCATTCCGCTCTTTGGCGTCGGCACACTCGAGCCCGGAACGTTCGAGCGCTTCCCGGAGTTTGCCAAGCGCGTCCATTGGTTCATGGAAAATCGCCCCGAGCTCGCTGAGGGGGTCGCGTCGATCCACGACAAGGGATCAGGCCAGCGCAGACTGTTGTCCCTCGTCGACCGGAGCAAACTTCTGCGAGTGCTGTCTCGCCTGGTAGACGAGAGAGAATTTCTGTCACCTTATGGCGTTCGCGCGTTGAGCCGTGTTCACGCCGACAAGCCCTTCGTGTTGGAGCTCGGCGGAACGACGCACCGCGTGGACTACGATCCCGGAGATTCATCCACCGGCTTATTTGGCGGCAATTCGAACTGGCGCGGTCCGGTGTGGTGGCCCGTCAACTACCTGTTGATCGAGTCGCTCCAGCGGTACCACTACTTCTACGGCAACTCGCTGCGCATCGAGTGTCCGCGTGGCTCCGGGCAATGGATGAATCTCTGGGAAGTCGCCAGCGAACTCTCGCGACGGCTCTGCTCACTGTTCACCAAGGACGCAACCGGCCTAAGGCCAGCTCACGCGAGCATGGGCAAGTTGGCGCGCAACGCGAACTTCGCAGACAACGTCCTCTTCTACGAATACTTCCACGGAGACAACGGCCGCGGCCTCGGCGCGAGTCACCAAACAGGGTGGACGGCCATGGTTGCCAAGTTGCTGCAACAGAGCCCGCTCTGGAAGGCAAAGTGGGACGAGGCAGCCGCCCGAATGGTGATGTCCGAGCCTTAACTCCTTAGGCTAAGGTTCTCAGTCGCCGAGATTGGAGTGCGGCCGGCGCGGCGCTTTGGAAGCCCGTAAAATGGCCGGATTCGTCGTCAGAGCTCGTACACAACGATTGTACCTAAGGATGGGTGCGGGAGTGTCTGCGGACCCGATCTTTGCGGCTTCTTCGTAACAATCCATGGCCTGTTCGAACGCGTGAATCGCGTTGTGCGCGTCAGCGGCCTCCAACTGGGCCTTGGCGTAGCGCTCCCACGCGACGCCCTTGTAGTAGGCGCGTTCATAGGGCGATTTGAGTTTTGAAAATGCCTGGGTGGCTTCGTCGAACAGGTGCACCCAGTCTTTGCCAAAGCGGTCAGTCAACGCCAAACCTAGCGTGCGCCATGCGTCCTCGTTGTCTGGCGCAGTAGCGAGTACGTCCCGGCAAATGCTCTCCGCCTCTTCTGGCAGATTGAGATCGCGATAATGCCGCGCGAGATCCATGGCCTCGGTCAGGTTGCGATCTTCGAGGTGCTTGAGCGTGTACTCCATCGAGCCCCCTATTCGGCGTCCGCCGCCTTCTTCTTGGTCTTGGCCTTAGGCTTAGGCTTAGACTCCTCGCCCGCCTTAGCAATCACAGGCATGCCGTCTTGCAGGACAGGGAGACTCTTCTTTTTCTTGTCTCCGCTCAGTTTGCGCCCAAGCCACCGAAGCGGGTCGAAAAAGTCGTCTGCGACACGCTCCTTGAGCGGAATGATCGCGTTGTCCGTGATGGTGATGTTCTCGGGACAAACCTCGGTGCAGCACTTGGTGATGTTGCAAAAACCGACACCAAATGAGTCTTTGATCATCGGTCGACGATCGAGCGTGTCGAGTGGATGCATGTCGAGTGTGGCCAGGTGGATCATGAAGCGAGGCCCGGCGAAGTTGTCCTTCTGGTCGTGATCACGCAGCACGTGACAGACGTCTTGGCAGAGAAAACACTCGATGCATTTGCGGAACTCTTGGATGCGATCGATGTCGATCTGCTGCATTCGCCACGTGCCATCCGCTTCTTTTGCGCGAGGTTTGAACGGCGGGATCTTCTTTGCCACGCGGAAGTTGTGCGAGACGTCAGTCACCAGGTCTTTGATGATCGGAAAGGTCTTCATCGGAGTCACAGTGATCGGCTCACCGGCCTCGAAGTGACTCATGCGAGTCATGCACAAGAGGCTGGGCTTGCCGTTGACCTCCGCGCTGCACGAGCCGCATCGTCCCGCCTTGCAGTTCCATCGAACGGCGAGGTCGGGAGCGAACTGCGCCTGCACCTCGTGGATCGCGTCGAGCACCACCATGCCGGGATACGTCTCGACCTCGTATTCCTTGAACTCGCCGCCGTCTTTCTTGTTGCCTCGCCAAACGCGAAGAGTGCTCTTGTCGGCCATGGGTTAATCTTCCTCGAGAATCTTTTTGATCTCGTCGGGCACTGCGGGCAGGCTCTCTTCGCGTACTTCCATACCGTTTCCGCCCTCGCGGACGACGAGGTTGACCTTGGCCCAATGAGCCTTGTCCATCTCGGTAAAGTCTTCGCGTGAATGCGCGCCGCGACTC
>JAYVXK010001032.1:0-3656 GCA_043785265.1 Myxococcales bacterium
GATGATTCAACGCATCGTTGCCGTCGCATTGCGCGCGCCCTTCGTCATCCTCATTTTGGTCGGAGTGCTGATCGTGGGAGGCGGTCTGGCGTTCTCCGATCTCGACATCGAGGCGTACCCCAACCCAGTGCCGCCCCTCGTCGAGGTCATCACACAGCCTCAAGGGTGGAGCGCAGAAGAGGTCGAGCGGTACGTCAGCATTCCGCTCGAGGTCGGCCTCGCGGGAATGCCCGGGCTCGAGCACACGCGTAGTCAATCACTCTTCGGATTGTCCGACGTGAAGTGCTACTTCAAGTGGGGCACCGACTACGCCACGGCGAGACAAGAGGTCATCAATCGCATCGGCTTCGTGCAGCTGCCAAACGGAAATCAGGCGACGATCTCGCCATGGAATGCGATCGGCGAGTTGTATCGCTACACAGTCGAGGGTCCCGGCTACACGCTCTCGGATCTCAAAACTCAGGAGGACTGGACCCTCGAGCGACAGTTCAAGCAAGTGCCTGGCGTCGTCGACGTCACGAGCTACGGCGGGATGACCAAGCAATACCACGTCGAGGTCGACCCCTATCGTCTGCGCGGCGAAAACGTCACGCTCCAGCAGTTGCTCTCGGCGGTGCAGAACGCAAATCAGAACGTCGGAGGGCAGCGTCTCTTCTTGGGTGAGCAGTCCTACAACGTCCGCGGGCTCGGCTTGCTGAAGACCACGCACGACATCGACAACATCGTCATCGCGGAGACGCACGGTGTTCCGGTGCGCGTGCACGATGTCGCTGTCACGAAGACGGGCGGCGCTCCGCGTTTGGGGATGGTGGGCAAGGACGACGACCCCGACGTGGTGCAGGGCATCGTGCTCATGCGATACGGCGGCGAGACTCCGTCAACGCTCGAGGGAATCCATGCGCGCGTCCGCTTGATCGACGAGGAGCACCGGCTGCCTCCAGGCATGCAAATCAAGCCGTATTACGACCGCGGCGAGCTCGTGAAGGTGACGACTCACACAGTGTTCGAGAACGTCTTGGTCGGGATGGCGCTCGTCTCCCTCGTGCTCCTTCTTTTCCTCGGCCACACCAAAGCGGCGATCATCACGGCCATCAACATTCCACTCGCGTTGATGTTCGCATTCGTGGGGCTCACGACCACGCACACCTCCGCGAACCTGATCTCTCTCGGCGCTGTCGACTTCGGGATCGTGGTCGACTCGACGGTGATCATGATGGAGAATATTTTCCGTCATCTCGGTCCGCACGGAAAAGGCACGATGAGTGATCGCATCCTCTCGGCGTCACGAGAGGTCGCCACACCCATGGCGTTTTCGACTGTGATCATTGGCGTCGCCTTCTTGCCGTTGTTCACGATGACAGGTGTATCGGGTGTGATCTTTTCGCCCATGGCGCGGACGTATGCGTTTGCGATCGGCGGCGCCATCGTGCTCGCAATGACACTGACTCCTGCGCTCGCGTCGAAGCTCATCTCCGCACAATCGGAGGAGAAGGAGAGCGTCATCATGCGGGTGATGCATCGCATCTACGAGCCGTTTTTCGATGCCGCGTTGAAGCGCCCCAAGGCCGCGCTCGTGCTCGGGATGGTGCCCATCTTGGCGTGCGTCGTGCTGTTTCAACTCCTCGGTCGCGATTTCATGCCGAAGCTCGAGGAGGGGAATTTTTGGATTCGAGCGAGCCTGCCGATGTCGATCAATCTCGATCAGTCGGCCAAGTACGTGGGCCGCATGCGCCGCATCCTCCGTGGTTGCCCAAACGATCCCACGGTCGTGTGCACGGACGAAAACCGCACTCACAAGGAAGTACTCACCGTGGTCTCGCAGCTCGGTCGCCCAGACGACGGCACGGACGTCACCGGCTTCCAAAACATCGAGTTGTTCGCCCCGCTGCAGTCCTTCGATGATTGGCCCAAGGGCATGACCAAAGAGAAACTCACGGACGAACTATCCGCAGAACTCAGCGCGAACTTCCCAGGTGTCGTCTTCAACTTCTCGCAGGCCATCAGTGACAACGTCGAAGAGGCCATCAGCGGCGTGAAAGGCGAGAACTCGGTCAAGGTCTTCGGCAGCGACCTACACGCGGACGAGGACAACGCGGAGGGCATCAGTCAGGTGATGTCGAAAGTGCGGGGCATCAAAGACCCGGGCGTCGTGCGTTCGCTCGGACAACCGGACGTCCACATCGTGCCCGACCGCGTCGCGTGCGCGCGCTATGGTCTGAATACCGGCGATGTTGGTGCTGTGATTCAGACCGCGATTGGTGGTCAGGCAGTCACGCAAGTGTATGAAGGCGAGAAGAGCTTCGACCTGACGGTTCGCTGGGCTGAGCCTTATCGACAGTCGGTGGAGGTGATTCGCGAGATCAATGTCGCGACTCCAGACGGCACCATGATTCCGCTTGGGCAAATTGCCTCGGTCACGCTCGACGACGGCCCCAGTGTGATCTACCGCGAAGACGGCACCCGCTACGTGCCAGTAAAATTCTCCGTGCGCGGTCGAGATCTCAACAGCACGATCGAGGACGCGAAGGGCGCGATTCACTCGAACATCAAGCTTCCCTATGGCACACGTCTCGTGTGGAGCGGAGAGATCAACGAGCTAAAAGACGCTGAAACACGCCTCCTCATCATCGTGCCACTGACCTTGGGCCTCATCGCGCTTCTCACGTACAGCGCGGTCCGGCACTGGATGGACACGCTCATCGTGCTCATCAACATCCCCGTCGCAGTGACGGGCGGCATGCTCGCACTGTTGGTCACAAATGTGCATTTCTCGGTGTCTGCCGCCATGGGGTTCATCTCGATCTTTGGCATCGCCATCCAAGACGCGATCCTCGTCGTCACGTATTTTCAGCGACTTCGAAACGTGGAGGGCTTGGGTATCGTTCAGGCGGCGCGAGAGGCCGCCGAAAAGCGATTCCGCCCCGTGCTCATGACCACTCTGGTCGCCACGCTTGGTCTCTTGCCAGCGGCCCTGTCGAATGGCATTGGCTCGCAAACGCAAAAGCCGCTCGCCATCGTCGTGATCGGCGGCTCGCTCATTCTCGCTTTCCTCACCCGCGTGTTGCAGCCGCCGCTTTTGGTGATGGCGCACAGGTGGCTCGAAGCTCGGCGCTCCCCACCGATCAGTCTGCGCCCACCCATGAGCGACGGCTAGGAGATGCTCATCGCGATCATTCCGATCGTGATGTGCGTCGTCGCGGCGCTCATCACGCGCTTGGCGACGAGAGTTCCGTGGCGCGTGGTGGCTGTGCAGTTCCCGTCGCCTCGTCCGTACCGAGAGTCGGCGAGCGTCATGCGCGCGATCGACAGACCGCCGTGGCTGGTGTCGATCGCTGCGGCGGCGGGATTCTTTTATGCGCAGCTCACGCTCGTCACGCTCGCGGTCGCACTCGCTGGGCTCCGCTGGGACGGCATCGCGGTTGGTCTCTTGCCACTTGGAGCTCTTGGAATCGCGGCTGCGAGCGCCGGTGCCGACTTACTTCGGCCTGATGAGCGCGCGCAGGGCCGCGTTCGTGTCATCGCTCGAGGGCTGCTCGCCTATGGGATTCCGCTCGTCGGCTTTGGGCTGCTGCACGAGATCGTGCTCGAGCAGGGGATGGGTACGGCGATGAGCTTCGGGGTCGTCGGTGCAGGTCTCGCGAGTGTTGGTGTGGTGG